>CAZPCZ010000032.1:8374-14994 GCA_964585225.1 uncultured Gammaproteobacteria bacterium | reverse complement strand
TCTGCTACTGCCACACGCCGACGCGATACCTCTGGTCGGACACCCACGAGTACCTCGAGAAACTCCCGCAGGGCCGGTTCGTGCGGACGATCCTCCCGATGCTCCTCACGCGCCTGCGCATGTGGGATTACCAGTCCGCGCAGCGCGTTGACCACTTCATCGCGAACTCCGCCTGGGTCGCGAGCCGCATCAGAAAGTACTACGGCCGCGAATCCGATGTCATCTACCCACCGGTGGACACGCGATACTTCCGCGTCGGCAATGGCGAGGGTGGGTACTACGTCATCGTCTCGCGCCTCCGGCCGTACAAGAAGGTGGACCTCGCGATCGAGGCATTCAACCGCCTGAAGCTCCCGCTCGTGATCGCCGGAACCGGAGAGGACGAACCGCGCCTCCGAGCAATGGCAGGCCCAACGATCTCGTTCCGCGGTCCGGTGAACGAGGCGGAGAAGCGCGAGCTCCTCGCGCGCGCGATCGCGTTCGTCCACCCGCAGGAGGAGGACTTCGGCATCACGCCAGTCGAAGCAATGGCCGCTGGGCGTCCGGTCATCGCGTTCCGCCGTGGCGGCGCGTGCGAGACGGTCGCCGACGGCGTGACCGGCGTCTTTTTTGACGAGCAGTCATGGGAGGGGCTCGCGGATGCGGTGCTGCGATTCCGGATGGTGAAGGACTGGGATTCCGCGCGGATCCGCAGGCACGCGGAGCAGTTCGACACGAGCGTATTTCGTGAGCGAATCAATCGGTACGTGGAGGCGCGATGGCGCGAGTTCGGGAAAGCTTCCAGCCCTCAGCTGCAAGCCACAAGCTTGGAGCGATTGGATTCGGCCGTACGAATTCCGATTGCTTGAAGCTTCCAGCCCTCAGCTTGCGGCTCAGTGTCTCACACCATGAACACGCGATGCCGAATCGCCTCGCGCCACACGAGGAGGCGACGGAGGACGAGCCACACCGGCCACTTGCAGAAGAAGATCCGGAGATCGCGCTTTCCGTGGAGGAGGTAGCGGACGAGGAGGATGGGGATGAGGAGAGGAAGCGTGAGGAGGTAGCCGTAGTCTTCCGCGTTCACGACGTGTCGCCAGCGAATCGGAGGGCGGAATCGCTGCCGAAAGATCTCATCCCCATATCGCCGGAAGAGGACTGGCCAGACGCTCGCGTTCCGGGCGGATGCGAGGAGTGATCGACACGTCCAATCCATCGGCTGGTGGGTGACCACGGCGCGTGGCGCGGGGACGACTGCACCGACTGCCGCGAGTCGGAGCGCGACCTCCGTATCCTCGTTGTTGTACCGCGCGAACTCGTGGTCGAATCCACCGACCGCACGGAGTACGGCGGTACGGTACGCGATGCACGCGGTCATCGGCCATCGCGGACCGGGATTCTCAACGCACCGCTCGGGAAAGTACCCGCGGTACCCCCGCGCACGGTAGAACACCTGGCCGTACGCGCACACGACCGCAGGGTCCGAAAACGGTGCAGTGATCTCGCGGAGCCAGTCCGGCTCCGGCACGCAGTCGTCGTCGGTGAAGGCGATGAGCGAACCGCGCGCAGCGCGCAGCGCCGCGTTCCGAGCACCACTGATGCCTGTGTGCACCGGAAGCGTGACGATACGGAGGTCGCGGTGCGCAACACGGAACGATTCGAGGTACCCGGCAGTTCCATCCGTCGATGCATCATCAACGACGATGATCTCCGCGTCACCGCCGAGCTGCAGGAGGAAGGCTGAGAGACACCGCTCGAGGTACACGTGCCGATTGCGCGTGCAGACTGCAATGGTCACCATATACCCGTATCCTACACGATCGTGTGCGCGTCCTGGTTGATCTGAGATGCCTCCAGAGTCCGCCCCCGCGCGGGGGTGTCGGTGTCTACGCGGAGCACATCATCCGCGAACTCCTCGCGCGCGACCAGCGCCACGAGTACCTCTTCTTCGTCAACGGGCTCGTGGACCCACGACAACATCTCCCGCAGTTCGATTTCCCGAACGTACGGTGGATCATCACCCGTTGGCCGAACAAAGTCTTCAACTCCTTAGCCCTGCTGCCGCACTGCCCTGCTGCTCTACTGCCGTCCACCGACGTCGTCTTCTTGCCCAACTTGAACTTCATCCCACGCCTGCCCGCACGGACAAAGCTCGTCGTGACGGTCCACGATCTCTCCTTCGAGCACTTCCCGGACTGTTTCACGGTAAAACAGCGGCTCTGGCATCACTTCGTGCGTCCACAAAAGCTCCTCCAACGCGCCAATGCCATCATCGCAGTCTCTGAGACAACGAAGCGGGATGTCGTGGAGACGTATGGGATTCCGGAGGAGAAAGTACGCGTGGTGTACCCGGGGGTAGAACATCCGAATGCCACGAATACGGATCCGAATGATCCGAATACCCGTACATTCGAGGCATTCGGATCCGGCATTCGGAGTATTCGGATGTTCCCCGGACCGTTCATCCTCTCTATCTCCGAACTCTCGCCGCGCAAGAACCTCGACGGCCTCATCGCGGCCTTTGAACACCTTACCCCTCTACGCCTCTACACCTCTACACCTCCGATCCACCTCGTCCTCGCTGGCGTGTCCGGCAGTGCCGAGCGGCCCCTCCGCCGCCAAATCGCTCGCTCCCCCGCCCGCGATCGCATCCACCTTCTCGGATCAGTATCCGAAAATGAAAAACGCGCGCTCCTCGCGCGTGCGTCCTGCTTCGTGTATCCCAGCCTCTGGGAAGGATTCGGATTCCCTGCGCTCGAGGCGATGGCGGAAGGATGTCCCGTCGTCGCATCCACCGGCGGATCACTCCCCGAGATCCTCGGCGACGCCGCGCTCCTCGTTGACCCGCTCAACCCCGCGGCGATCGCCGACGCACTCCGCTACGTCCTCACCGACGACGCGCTCCGCCGCGATCTCATTGTCCGCGGCCGTGAACGCGCGTCGCGGTACCAGTGGAGAACAGCCGCCGCAACGCTCCATCGCATCCTCACATCCGTATAATCCCCGCCTTCGCGAACGCTACGGCGGGCAAGCGTGGCCATCCGTCGGGCACCGACTGCGGAGCGGTTGGTCCCGTGGCCATCCGTGCGCTACCGGAAGATCTTCGGCAGCGCGGCGGCCTCGCGACGTTCCGTGAGGTACACGTGTCGTTCGCGGTACGCTTCGATCGCCGCGCACACCTCTTTGACCTCCGGCTCCCGTGCGAGGTTCGCGAGCCCGCGCTCGAACGTCCGCACCGTCTCCATGATCTCCGCGAACACCTCGTGGTGATCCGCCGCTCGCTCGGCGAGCCGCCGGAGTCCGTTGATGTGCTCCTCGAGTTCATGCTGGAGTGCCTGGAACTCGCGAATGAGCCGTCGGTACTCCGCATCGTCCGCTGCAATCGCTCGTCGGGCTGCGTCCTCTCCACTCGCCCGTGCGGCAGCAATTGCTTCGCAGAGCGCACCGCGTTCGGTCGGCGTGAATCGGCTGCTCACTCCCCGCTGGTCGAGGAGATCGACCAGCGACCCGCCGTCCTGGCGCCACTCACGGAACCGTTCTCGGAGCGCCGGCGCGAGGCGGCTCACGAAGTGCGTCTCTTCGTCCCGGATGAGCTCCTGCCGGGTCAGCGCGTCGAACGCCTTCCGGTACGGCCAGAGCACGCGACCGTACGCGACGATCGCATCCTCGATCTCGTTCGCGTACGCGGGCGGGGCACGGAGGAACCGGTTATACGTCTCGCGTGCTGAGCGCGCCGCCGGCTCTGGCGCGAGCGGCGGGAGGTCCTCCACCATCGCCTTGAGGAGCACCATGGAATGGGGGTACGGGTGCGCTGGCATAGAACACGATCAGTATACCATGAGAACGTATGGTACGCATTGGGATTGATGCGAGACTCTACGGCGTGGAGAGTGGGACGGGGATTGGGAGATACACCGCCGAGCTCCTGCGGGAGCTCGGACAAGTGATGAGTGAAGAGGTACGAGTGATGAGTTGCTCCCCGCCCCCTCCCGCTCCCTCTCCCTCGGGATGGGGAGAAACGGAGTTTGTTGTCTTTCTGCGCAAGGATGGGTACGAAGCGTTTGAGCCGCCGGATGAGCGCTGGACGAAGGTGCTGGCGGATTTTCGGCCGTACACAATCGAGGTGCAAACGATGTTCCCACGACTCATCCGGGAGGCGGGCGTGGATCTCATGCACTTCACGCACTTCGATCATCCGATCCGGTGCCCGGTTCCGTTCCTCGTCACGATCCACGACCTCATCCTTCTCGACCATCCTTCTATCCGCGCCACAACGCTCGGTCCGCTCCGGTTCTGGATGAAGTACGTCGCGTATCACCGGACGCTCCACCATGCGGTTGCCAAGAGCGTTCGTATCCTCACGCCGTCGCAGTCGGTGAAGGAACAGATCGCGGAACGGTTTGGGGTGCTGCGAGAGAAGATTATCACGACGCCGCTCGGCATTGAGCATGTACTGCGTGATCCTGAATCATCCCCACCCCCTCTCCCGACGCTCGGGCCGGGACAGGTCGCTCCCCCTCCCCGAGGAAAGGGGAGAAAATTTATTGATCCTCCGTACCTCTTGTACGTCGGCAATGCGTATCCGCACAAGAACCTGGAGCAGCTGATTCGTGCCCTCCCGAAACTCCGCGAGCGGCATCCGGAACCCCGGCTTGTGCTCGTTGGGAGAGAGGATGATTTCTATCGCAGATTGCGACTGGCAGCAGGGCAGCGAACACCGATCGTGTTCACTGGTGCGTTGCCTGAGGACGAACTTTGGACACTCCTCGCAAACACCGCGGCGTACGTGAGTCCGAGCCTCGAAGAGGGGTTTGACCTCCCAACGCTCGAGGCGGCCGCGCTCGGCACGCCGGTCGTCGCTTCGGACATCCCCGTCCACCGCGAGGTGCTCGGCGATGCCTTCCTCCCATTTCCCCAAGATGACGACGCGGCGCTCATTGAGGCTATCCACCGTGTCCTCGTCCACAGCGAGCTCCGTGCTACACTGGTGGACCGTGGCATCGTACGTGCGCGACAGTTCTCGTGGCGCACGTGTGCGTTGCGCACCGTCAGCGCGTATCGCGAAGCCATTGCATGCCTCGACGCAGTCCGAGCGACCGCACCACGTCCCGGCGATCAACCCGCCGAACTCCAGAAGGACTCTCGACCGCGTTCCTCCTCCCGGACCTCCACCCGTGGTTGAAGGAGTACTTCGCCGACCGCAACCTCGTTCCTCTTCAGGACGGGGCGTGGAGCGCGTTGCCGGAGTGGGAACCCGTTCCGGAGTGCAGAGTGCAGAGTGCAGAGTGCAGAGTGCTTGAACCCGAGCCGATCACTCTCCTGTCTCCTCTGTCTCCACCTCCACAAGGAGTCGCAATCTTCGAGACCGGTGAGGCGCGACGATCTGCCGCTCCCGTCCCCTTCACCATTCCGGTCCACGTCGCGACTGCGCCTCCGCCGTCTCGTCATCTCCTCCGCATCATCCGTCCGCGAATACCACACGCGGCGATCGCAGCTCCAAACCTCCTCGGGGCATTTCGCGCACCGCTGCGCGAACGGCTGGCACGGACGGTTGTGCCAGCGCCGACCATCCGTGTCCCGGCTCCATACGATGAGCTCCTCATCGTGAACATCATTGGTGGGACCCTCGGCGTCCTCTGGCGGGACGCGCTCTGGCCGCTCTGGTCGGCGCTCCGGCTCCCGCATCCGAGCGCGATCCTACAGAGTTACAAGTTACGAGTGAAGAGTTATGAGTTACGAGCTGTACGTTTCGGGTGGCGTCGCCACGACCTCCATCAACTTTTTCAGATGCGACTGACTCGGGAACGCCCCCACGAACGCTCTCGCTCGTCCGCCCCACTCTTCCCTCTTCCCTCTTCCCTCTTCACTTCACGCCTTCATCCCGCCTTCGCATGGGCTTCGGCGGGCAAGCCCGCCCTCGCCTTCGCGCTCGCCCTGTTCGTCATCCTCCTCCCACTGAAGCTCCTCGACCTCCACGCGCAGTTCCCTGCGGTCCGCGGGAAGGTGTTGAGCGCAACCGCCGAGGCGATCGGCACGTTCCGTGCCGGCGGTGCCGCGATCGCGCGTTCATCGTTCGACGAGGCCATTGTTGATTTCGATCGCACCCGAGCGGCGCTCGAGCGCATCCCGCGTGCCGCTGGCACGCTCAGCCGCGCCGGCATCGCGGTCGGCCGACACCTCCCGGGGCTCCGGTCCACGCTCGGACGGGCCGAGGAGGGACGCCGAGCAGGCATCGCGCTCGCAGAAGCGAGCGCCGCAGCAACGCGCGGCTTGCAGGCGATGGATGGGATCGAACTCACTGATCCGAGTGCGACGATGCTCCTCGATGCCGCCACCGCAGCATTCACCACCGCTCGGCGGCGAGCGGAGGAGGCACGATCGCGCATCGAGATCGCCGCGCCGAACCTCACCGGCACGGTCAATCGCGCAATTGGAGAGCTTCGTCGCGCGGAATCGCTCCTCCCCATCCTCCGCGCGCTCGGTGGTATTGATCGGCCGCGGCGGCTCCTCCTCGTGTTCCAGAATCCCGCGGAACTCCGACCGACCGGGGGGTTCATGGGCTCCGTCGCGCTCGTGGACGTCGCTCGTGGCCGCGTGACCGCGCTCGAGCTCCCGCCGGGCGGCACGTACGACCTCTCCGG
>CAZPCZ010000032.1:0-8364 GCA_964585225.1 uncultured Gammaproteobacteria bacterium | reverse complement strand
CCGGGTGATCCCGCCGGAACCACTTCGGCTCGTGGATGCGACGTGGCAGTTCCACGACGCGAACTGGTTCCCAGATTTTCCGACGTCGGCACGGAAGCTCCGGTGGTTCTACGAGGCGAGCGGTGGCCCGTCGGTCGACGCGGTCGTCGCGGTGAACGCGCCGGTGCTCGAGGACATCCTCGCGCTCACCGGCCCCATCACGGCGAGCGGCCAGACGTTCTCCGCCACCGCGGTCCGCGCGATCCTCACGGATACCATTGAGAGCGCGGCGGCGCGTGCGAGCGGCCGTCCGAAAGCGATCGTCGCGGAACTCGCTCCCGCGGTATTTCGCCGCCTCCTGACGATCACGGAGGGAGGATCGTCCGTCCAACGCATCGAACTCCTCGACCGGCTGATCCGTGCGCTCGAGGAACGGGATGTCCTCCTCGCATTCACCGATGACATGGCGCAGCGGCATGCGGTGGACGCGCGGTGGGCGGGAGAGGTCCGCGCGACGGACCGCGACGCGCTCCTCGTCGTCCACACGAACATCGGCGGGGGGAAGAGCGATGGGGTCATCCGCGACGACATCCAGCACACCGCGTCGATCCTTGACGACGGCTCGCTCATCGACACCGTCCGGATCACGAGGACGCACGAGGGGGTTCCCGCACCCCCCACCGCCGCTCCCTCGGAACGCCTCGCCGGACTCGTGAACGTCGACTACCTCCGCGTCTACGTCCCCCGTGGGGCCGAGCTCCTCGATGCGGAAGGGTTCGAGACGCCGCCGTCGGAGGCATTCGAGGCGATCCCAACGGATGCGATTCCCGATCGTCTCCTCCTCGCGACAGAGCTCGGGGAGACCATTGACGCTGAGCGCAGCGTGCGCATCACCGAGGAATTCGGACGGACGGTGTTCGGCGGTTGGCTCCAGACGCCACCTGGCGAGGCGCGCACCATCCGCCTCGTGTACCGCCTCCCGTGGCGGTACGAACGGACGACGCGGAACGCAGTGGGGCGGACCATCCGAGCAGCACCGCAGCCGTACGCGCTCGCCGTCCAGAAGCAACCGGGTACGCGAGCGACGATGCACCACGCGGTGGAACTCGCACCGAACTGGCAGGCGAGTTGGACATCGGAGAACCTCGCGCCGCGCGGCGCGCGCGCATGGGCGCTCGAGGACCTCCTGACGACCGATCTCGCGACGGGGATGATGATCGCCCCAAATAACCCCTGACATGTGACACCTGACACCTGACCAGTTGGATCGCGTGGTCAAATGTCAATGGTTAAATGTCAAATGTCGCTCTCTGTCTCTTCCTCGCATCTACACTCCGCGCCGTGGGACCGGCGTCCCGCGCCGCGCGCGCGAGGAAGCGGTCGACCGCATCTACCGCGATGACGACGGCAAGCTCCCGGACTTCACGCGGCTCGACCGGCGCCCACCCACGTGGCGCCGTTGGGCGGTCGGCGGCGGCCTCGTCCTCCTCGCGCTCCTCGCCGTCGCGGCCTGGGCGAGCTTCCTCATCTTCAAGCCGTACACGGCGGTGAGCGGTGGGAACGTCACCGTGCGCATTGAGGCGCCACCAACGGCCATGATCGGGCAGGAGCTCGCATACCGCGTCGTCGTCGCGAACGACGATCGTGTCCCACTCGCGCGGGCCACGCTCGAGCTCCGCCTCCCCGACGACTTCGCGGTCACGTCCGCAGATCCGCCGCCAGACGACGCACGGGGGTTCCGCTGGACGATCGGCACGATCGGGGCGAATCGCGAACGGACGATCGAGGTCCGTGGTCGGCTCTACGGCACGCCGAGCCAGGAGGCTCGCATCGACGCGACCGCGGTGTACCGACCCGCGAATTTCAATGCGGACTTCCAGTCGCTCGCAACGGCGGCGACGATGCTCGGGGCGAGCCCGTTCACCCTCACCATGAACGGCCCCACCGAAGCGGTGCCCGGTGAAGCCGTGGCGTATACGCTGTCGTACGAACACACCGGCGACCTCGTGCTTCCGGAAACCTCGGTCGCGCTTGAGGTTCCGCGCGCCTTCGTGCTCACCACCACGACGCCGGAGCGCAGCCGCACGGACGAACTCGTCTGGAAGATCGGTGCGATCCAACCGAAGGCGAAGGGGACGATCACCGTCACCGGCTCGTTCCGATCAGGCGCAGCCGAACCGTTGACGCTCCGCGCGACCGCCGCGATCGAACCGGTTCCCGGCCGCCGCCTCGCCCTCGTGACGCCGGAGCACGTCACCGCGGTGCTCGGCGGTGATGCGGTGGTCACCGCAACGGTGAACGACCAGACGAGCAGCGTGGACGCCCCGCTGGGATCGCCGTTGCGTTTCCGTATTGCGGTACGCAACGACGGCACCTCAGAGCTCCGGAACCTTACCGTCCAGGCGACGTTCGAGGCGACGTCCGTCGCCGAGCGCAGCATCCTCAACTTCAGTGCGATTCAGGATCCCAGCAATGGGACGGCGATCGGCGAGCAGCTCGCCCCCGGCCTCCGGCGCGGCACGATCACGTGGACGCCGAAGGAGCTCGCGGCCCTCGCCTCGCTGCCGGCAGGGGAGCAGCG
The DNA here is from genome assembly GCA_964585225.1 of uncultured Gammaproteobacteria bacterium. Taxonomy (GTDB): domain Bacteria; phylum Patescibacteriota; class Patescibacteriia; order JACPHY01; family JACPHY01; genus CAZPCZ01. Next base: position 5,804 of record CAZPCZ010000032.1, on the reverse strand, counting down.
GCAGATTGATTTTGCAATTCCAATCCACACATCCGAGTCGCTCCCGGGATTCCCGACGAGTGGGCGCATCACGTTTTCCGCGGTGATCGGCATCGGTGCGACCGGCACGGTGGAGCGACCGCGACAGGCGAGCGCGGGCCCGATCGAGATCCGCGTGAAATGAAACGACGCCCATCCTCGGGCGTCGCTGCTCCCCGTATCACGCAGGCACCGCACACGACCAGAGTGCATCGAAGAGCGAGCGGAGCGTGATTGCGGTCTCGCCGCTCGCGATGAGGATCATGGTGTTCTCGCGACGGGTCGTGATGAACGCGACCTCTTCCCCGAAGGTGAGGATCGTCGCTGGGAGCATGGTCCCGCGCGGGAGGAGCCGAGACTCCCGGAGTTCGTCTGCGTCCTTCGCGACGATCTTCCGCGCGGCGATGGAATCGACGATGAGCTGCTTCGAACGGATCCCACGACGGATCCGTTCTGCGATGATGCGCTCGACGAGGTACGGCTCGTGGACGAACTCGAGGAGTCCGACCCCACTCGTGAGGATCCGGTACTCCTTCACGCCAGATCGGAAGATCTTCTGCCAGAGCTGACGGAACCCTTCGCTCCCCTCGTAGAGCGACACGCCGGCGCCTTCGTGCACGGTACCACGGAGCGCGATGAGCTGCGGGAGCGCCGTGGTGAACGCGCTCGCGCGTTCCTGGAGCTGGCGGTCGAGGACCGACGGCGGTTCCGCAGTGTACACGCTCCCGCGCTTCGTCTTTCCCAAGCGGAAGTACCCTCGATTCCGGAGGTCCTCGAGGATCGGGTAGAGCGTTGTCCGGGCGAGCCGCGTACGTCGCGCGAGTTCGAGGACCGTCGTTGGCCCAAGCTCAAGCCCGGCGAGGTACACCTTCGCCTCCTTCACATCGAATCCGAAGGCACGGAGGGCGGTGACGAGCATGGGTGGGGAGCTCATTCTCGGCATAGGTGAGCATCGCGTACGAAACTATACCACGCAACGCGTGGTGTTGTCCAATTTTTCGACAGTTCATCTCGTCGGCGCACTGCCGGGGCGTACCGTGGACGTAGATCATTCACCCACACACGGAGGTGCGCCATGTCACTCGCGCTCAACCATCCGCTCACGGAGCCGAAGGACCTCGAGGTGAAGACGTGGGGCGGCCAACCCCCCGTCGTGTACCTCTCGACAGCGACGGACGTCTACACCATCGCGCTTGAGGATTTCCTCACCGCGGCGTGGTACGTGCTCACGAACGCGAACCTCGAGCCCGACGACCTACGGTTGGTGTTCCTCGATCGCGTGCGGAAGCTCCGCGCCGTGCGCGGGTACCCCACACGCATCGGCAGGCGCCAGCTGCGGACGCGCCGTCTGGGGCTTCCGGAGGAGATGTCCACTCGTTAAACGAAGCGCCCCCGCACACCGTGCGGGGGCGCAGAACGTTCATGTCATGTCAATGCGCGCGGAAGGAATCGAACCTTCAACCTTCTCCGTGTCATGGAGACGCTCTGCCATTGAGCCACGCGCGCCCAGCGCATTGTGTAATCGACGTCTCAAGTATCCACGACCAAATCCAGTCTTCAGTTGCCGCTCTCGAGCACCCGCGTCCTCCTTCGAGGTACAGGCCTCGTAGTAGAGGAGGATGAGATCGCTCATTCGCGCCGTCGTATGGGTTGCGCCTCCCGCGTGTTCATGCAATCTGCGTCGCAGGTCCCTCGTCATCCCAATGTAGAACCGATCACGATGAGTATCGTAGAGAACGTATACGTACCACATACCATGGCGATCGCTCCCCGCCAAAAGCCCGCCAGCAACTGCGTAGCTGTGGGCGGGCATATTTGGCGGGCCCGCCTGAATGCCCGACCGCGGCGGGCTTTCGGCGGGTACCATTGAGCCACGCGCGCCCTACTCCACTCTCTCCACAATGATCCGTTTTGTAAACCCCCCGCGTGCGGCAGCCTTTCCTGCGGTCTTCTCCTCGATCGTTGCCCACGATATGCCGAGCGCATCCGCGAGCGCGCGGAGCACCTCGAGGACATCCGCGACCTCTTCGATCTCCACCGCGCCGGTCGCGGTGCGGAGCTCCTCGGCCTCTTCGACAACCTTCGCCTTGAGCGCGGCGAGAAACTCGGCGTCACCCGCGACGTGCGTCACCGGCGTTTGCCCGCGTTGCCGAATGATCTCCGGGATTCGATCACGAACCAATTTAGGGTAGCCAGCCATACCTCTCAACGGCGCGGGCCGCGGAACCCGCCGCGTCGGAAACCGCCGCGTTGGAATCCACCGCGCCCGGGCCTCCCGCCGCGTTGCGGCGGACGGCCGAACGGCTTCTTCTCGATGAAGAAGACATCACCGGTATCCGGCGGCGTCCACGTCGTGGAGCGGATCTGCGAGCGCTGTCCGAACCCGAGCGCGGTGGCCGTAGGGCTTTGCCCGCTACTGCGCGCAGGGTGAGGACGAGCGACCCGGTCGGAGGGAGAGGTGTACCGCGGGGAACCGGGAGGTTCCCTGCGGCTCTGTGCCGGTCGGAACTGCGGCTGTGGGTGGCGCATACCCGGATGCGGCTGGTGTCGCGCCGGAAATGCTGGCCGAGGTGCGGGCTGTGGCAGCCCGGCTGGGAGCGGGATGACCGGGATCGGCTTCCGGAGCAGCCGTTCAATGTCCCGGAGCTGCCGCGTCTCCTCTTGCGCGACGAATGACCACGCGTGCCCGCTGCGCTCCGCGCGCGCGGTGCGGCCGACGCGGTGGACGTAGTCGTCCGGCACGTGTGGGAGGTCGAAGTTCACGACGTGCGCAATGTCGACGACGTCGATGCCGCGTGCGGCGATGTCCGTCGCGACGAGCACGCGGAATGTCCCTCGCTTGAACCCCTCGAGCGCGGCCTTGCGCTGGTTCAGGGACCGATTCGCGTGGAGTGTCGCGACGGTGAATCCCCGCTGCTGGAGCGTCCGCGCGACGCGATCTGCGCGGTGCTTCGTCCGCGTGAACACAAGTGTCGGTCCCGGCTGCTGTTCGAGGAGCCAGAAGAGGAGCGCAACCTTCTGGAGTTGCGGAATGAGGAAGATGCCTTGGTCGATTTTCTCGGCCGTCACCCCACGCCGCGCAACTTCGATGCGCACGGGATTCCGGAGCTCCGCGCGGCTCATCGCCGCGATCTCCTCCGGGATTGTCGCGCTGAAGAGCATCGTCTGTCGCTGTTTTGGCACTGCGGCAAGAATGCGATCGATCTGCGGCTTGAACCCCATGTCGAGCATGCGGTCTGCCTCGTCGAGCACGAGGATCTGGAGCGGCCGGAGGTCCACCGTCGCTTGCCCCATGTGATCGAGGAGACGACCAGGGGTCGCGATGATGACGTTCAGCTCCGATCGGAGCGCTTGCCGTTGCCGGCCCATGCTCGCGCCGCCGATGATGTTCGTCACGCGAAGTTGGCCGCGCGCGAGTTGGTGGAAGACATCTTCAATCTGGAGCGCGAGCTCGCGCGTCGGCGTGAGGATGAGGCAGCCGAGCCCCTTGCGCCCACGCAGACGCTCGACGATCGGGATGACGAACGCGGCGGTCTTCCCGGTGCCGGTCTGTGCCGCACCGATGATGTCGCGCCCTTCGAGCCCAGGCGGAATCGCCTGCGCCTGAATTGGCGTCGGCACGGTGAATCCGGCCTTCGCGATGGAGGCCTTGAGCTGCGACGAGATGTCGAAGTCGTTGAACGAGGTGATGGGGTTGGGCATGGATGGTTTCACGGTTCAGCAATTGAGTGTACCACGGGTACCTCATCGGTATCGAGCTTGGCGGCGCTCGCGGGTCAGTACCCGCGAGCATTCGTGTACACGTTCTGGACGTCATCCAACTCGTCGAGGTCTCCGAGGAACGATTCGAGTTTCTCGCGATCGGGTTCCGGGACGTCCACCGACTGCTTCGTCACCCATTCTATCCCCGCGTCGTTGATGGTGAGCCCGGCTTGCTCTGCCGCTTCCTTCACCCGTTGGAGGCCATCCACCGCAGTGAGCACCACGAGCCCTCCATCCTCCTCCCGGATATCCTCCGCCCCCGCCTCAATCAGGGAAAGCTCAATCTCCTCTCTGCTTGAAGCTTGCAGCTTCGCGCTTGCAGCTGCGACGCGGAGCACGCCGCGTCGCTCGAATTGCCACCGCACGCTCCCCTCATTCCCGAGTGACACTCCGTGGTCGCGGAACACCGCCTTCACCTCGTTGAGCGCGCGGTTGCGATTGTCGGTCACGCACTCGACGAGCACCGCAGCCCCGCCCGGTGCGAAACCTTCGTAGGTGACTGTCTCCATCGTCATCCCCTCGCCGGTCCCCGTGCCACGAGCAATCGCGCGTTCGATCGCATCCTTCGGCATCCCGTCGCCTTTCGCACGATCGACCGCGAGCCGGAGCTTAAAGTTGAACGTGGGATCACCACCACCCTCGCGCGATGCGACCGTAATGAGCCGCGCGTGCTTCGAGAAGAGCACACCGCGACCGGCATCCGCCGAACCTTTCCCACGCTTGATCTTTGCCCAGTGGGAGTGTCGGGACATAGGCTGACGCCATCACGGATATGCGGATGCTTCGCGAATCTACGGATACGCTGATGATGCGGATTCGCGTCTGCTTCCTACACCGCCTTTCCACTTCTCATTAATTCCTATCTCCGACTTCGCTGCTCAATCACTAGCCTAGCGGCGATTGCGCGTCGTGCCAATGCGCGGGGTCTTCGCCTGCGTCCATGCGAGATCGAAGAGCGTTGCGAGCGATCGTGCGATCGCGGGGTGGTGAATAACGACGATGTAGAGCGGATCGAATGACGTGATCCCGATGCGGTCGTCCACGACCGCGAGGTCGAGGTCCACATCTTGTCCTTTCGGGAGGAATCGAACCGATTGATGAGCCGCCGAGCGTGTGCGCAGCGCGAACTGCCTTCCGGCGGGGTCGTCCGGGATGAGGTTCCGGGTGATCGTCGTGATCGCGCCGCTCTCGTAGCCGCGGACCCATCGTTCGACCTCGACCGAGAAATGCTCCTCGTGGCGACGCATGGACGCGAGGTACCGCGCGTCCCGTCCGCGCTCGAACTGCCGGTAGACGCTCATGACGCCGTCATGTCCCTCGAACACTTCGATGCGCGGCCGACCGATGCCGGTCTGCCGCATCGCGCGGAGCACCGGCGCGAACTGCTGGAGCGCGAGGAGGTTCGACTGCGCGTTCGCCACGATCTTGTCGGGGTCTGCCGACCGGAACGTCTGCACGCGCGCGCTCGGCACCGGAGACGCGAACCCGCGTTCCGCGAGCTTCCCGAGGATGACGTAGGTGATCGAGCGCTTGAGCCCCGCGCGCTTCGCAACATCTGTCACCGGCGCCTCCCCGAGGCCGAGGAGCGCGAGGTACACCCGTGCCTCCTTCTCCTCGAACCCAACCGTCGTGAGCGCCGAAATCGCCGCAGTGTCCATAGCAGTGGTTGTTTTCTCCCATTTCGAAGGGAATACACCATCCACTTTTTCCCCCTCCCTCCGGGAGGGGGAGCGAGAGGGGTGGGGACGAGCGAATGGTTTCCCCGACCAGTCCTCTAGGATACCGCGAGGATGATCATCCTGTCAACATTTTTGGCAGCAAAAATATCCGTATTGCTCAACAGAGCGGATTACATGATAATTCTTGTGGCCGTCCCGTTGACAATACTACGCATTCGTGGTATGGTGCACTGTTCGATCATTTCGATCGTTCGTTCACAACTCTCGAAAAAGGAGGCCGGAAAACATGAACGGCTTTGGCACCGTCGCACTCTCAACGATATTCTTCGTGGGCGCTGCGGCGCT
>CAZPCZ010000031.1:0-15339 GCA_964585225.1 uncultured Gammaproteobacteria bacterium | reverse complement strand
CAATATGGTACTTCACACCCGTCCGCTACGACGTGCCGCTCCAATGGAAGCAAACGAGCGATGCGACCACGCGCCAGAACCTTACCGCAGTGCTTGAGCGCATGATCGCGATTGACCTGTGGCCGGATTCCCCGTCCTCGCTCGAGGCAGTATTGAAGCCATGGATTGGGGAACGCAAGCTCGGGGTAGGGGAGACCCTCTGGCCTTTGCGGGTCGCGCTCTCCGGTCAGAAAGCTAGCCCGAGCCCGTTCGAGCTCGCGTGGTGCTTTGGGAAAGACGAAACAATCCGCCGCATTCGCACGGCGCTCACGCAGCTCGAGTAGCGTATGCGTCATACTGTACGCACCATCGTGTACTCCTTACCCCTCTTACTCCTTACCCCTCTTACTCCTTTTGCACTGGTGCATGCGGCGACGGTCGGCGAAGCAGAACGGATTGCACCGCCATCGTCCGCGGCCCCCGCAGCACCAGACGCCGCGGGTGTACGTGAAATCTTCCGCCTCAACGACGAGGTGAAGGCGAAGCAGCGCAGGCTCGATGAGCTCCAGGACGCGATCGAGCGGCATCGAAAATCGATCAGCCGCGCACAGGGACAGACGCGGACGCTCCAGCACCAACTTGCGGTCGTCGAAGATCGCATCGCGAAGAAGCGACTCGACATCGAGAAGGTCCTCACCGAGCGCGAGCAGGTGGAGCTCGAAATCCGCGCGACACGGCTCGAACTCGACGAAGCGCGGACGCGCATCGTCCGCCGGCGACGGCTCCTCGTCGCGCTTGTCCGAGAGCTCCGATCGAGCGACGCGGAGCCTGCGCTCCATATCGTGCTCGCGAACGCATCCATTGGATCGTACTTCTCGCAACGGAACCGCCTCGCGCTCGCGCAGGGACAGCTCCGTCGCCTCCTCGTCGAGGTGCGGGCGGACCGCGAGGAGCTTGAATCTGCGGAACGCTTGCTCGCCGACCGCCAGGAGGAGCTCAACGCGCTCGCATCGAAGCTCCAGGAGGAACGCGGGGCGCTCCAAGAGGAGCAGGACGGAAAGGAACGACTCCTCATCACGACGAAGAGCAACGAACGACGGTACCAGGACCTCGTCGCGGAACTGAAAGCCGAAGTCGCGCAGGTTGACCAAGAGATCATCTCACTCGAGGCGCGCGTCCGAAAGCAGCTTGAGGCAATCGATGCGGATTTCGGGAAACTCGGCCGCGTCGCATTCTCCTGGCCGGTGCCAAACCGCGGCATCACGACGTACTTCTACGACCCTGAGTACCCGTTCCGCTACATCTTCGAACACCCAGGCATTGACATCCGCGCATCGCAGGGGAGCCCCATCGCCGCCGCGGCACCGGGATACGTCGCACGAGCGAAGGATGCAGGGTTCGGGTACAGCTACATCATGCTCATCCACCCCGGCGGGTTCTCGACGGTGTACGGCCATGTCTCCCGCATTGACGTCCCGGAGGGTGCGTACGTCACCCGAGGGCAGGTGATTGGCGCAGTCGGCGGGAAACCCGGCACCCGCGGCGCCGGCCGCCTCACGACCGGCGCCCACCTCCACCTCGAAGTACGTTTGAATGGGATACCGGCAAACCCGTTGAATTACTTGCTATGAGTAGAAGTCCTCAGCCTGGCTCCCAGGCTCACTTGTTAGTGACCAATAAGGTTTAAATAACGACGCCAGATCTCTCTGACGAAGAAACCCCACTCGCACTCCCCCGCTCGTCGGGCAATCATCAATGACTGTTGACATCATCCCCATCAAACGACTCCCGAATCATCTCGGAGTGTTCACGTATCACATTCCCGAGACACTCGCACCGCGTGTCACCCGCGGTGCGTACGTTCGTATCCCCTTCCGCGGTCAAAGGGTATGGGGGATTGTCCAACGCTGCCCCTCGACGATCCCAGTTCCGGGTACGCGCCTTCGCGATATTTTGGAAATACGAACGGAGTATTCGCTCACGGAGAGTGAACTCCACGCCATCGAACGCGCTGCCACACTCTACCGAACATCCATTGCAACGGTCGCACTCCACGCGGTGTCGATCCCGCTCAAGCGCACCAATGCATCCGCAAGTGTCGTAAAATATAACACCGCCGTGACGATCCATCCGCGTCATCCGGGTCCCCTCCTTCGGACTGGAATGACCGTTGCGGTCTGGAACGAGCACCAGCAACGTGACGCCGCGCTGCAATCCATCGCGTGTACCATCACCGCGCGCGGGCAATCACTTCTCTGTTGCACGCCGCATCGAGCGAATGTCCCAATGCTCTCGCGTCTGTTCGGAGCTGTCGCACCGGTGATCGTCCTCGATCGAACCACCGCGCGCGGAAGCGCATGGGCCGCTGCAGCGTTATCCCGAACTACGCCAGCGGTGCTCCTCGGCACCCGCGCGGCAATCTGGCATGCACCGCAGACACTCGGTGCAATCGTCATGGATCATGCAGAGTCCGACGATCTCGTCTCGTGGGACGCAGATCCTCGATATGATGCACGGACCGTCGGACAATGGATCGCGCGCGAGCGCGGCATCCCGCTCATCCTCATGTCCCCTGCCCCACGAGCAGTGGACTGGACACGCGCAGAGCACCGCGTGGAGCTCGGGACGTCAACGAGCCCCGCGTACACCACCGCTGACCCCGCACCACTTTTGTCTCATGAAAAGTGGTGCGGGGTGGACCTTCGGCAGCACTGGCGGAGCGGTGAGCGTGGGTTCATCACGGTGGAGGCACGAGCGGTGATCGATGATGCGCTCGCATCAAAACGAGTGACGATCATCCTCCATAACCGCCGCGGGCTCGCTGCACGCATCACCTGCGCAGATTGCGAGGCCACGATCTCCTGTACGGACTGCGAAGCGCCGTACGTCGAGCATCCGGATGGCCTCCGGTGCCACCGATGCGGCCGCACGATTCCCACGCCGATCGCATGCCCCGCGTGCCGATCCTCGCGCCTCTCGAGTCGCGGCATTGGGACCGCCGGCATTGCGAACGCGCTCGCCCGCGAGTACGCCGACGTTCCGATTGCCCGCGTCGACCGTGACGCTCCCGCACCGCCGCCACCGAACGCGCGGATCATCGTCGGAACCGAGCGCTTCCTCCACGCGATCGCACCCAGCTTTACCCGTACGGTTGGTACCATCATTGTCATCGATGCCGCGCGATTCGTTCGTACCGACGACTACCGTGCGACCGAGCGGCTCTTCCAAGCGCTCCGGAACGTCCTCGCGTGGTCCCGCACATGGGGCGCGCGCTGCGTCATCCAGAGCACGGCCCCGGACCTCCCAGGGCTCACCGCACTCCAACACCCCATCACGAGCTTCTACCGTTCCGAGCTCGCAGAACGCGAGGCGCTCCGGTATCCCCCTGCAACGCGGCTCATCCGATGTACGATGGAGAGGGCAGATGACTTGACGCCCATCCGACGTCGTGCGAACGTGGAACGCATCGATGACCCGCTCTCTACGCGTCGCAGACTCCATGGCACGTCGAGCCACACAGCCATCATCCGTCTCCGCGGTGATGCGAACGATGACGACGTCATATCGGTCCTCCGCGCGCTCCCACCCGGAACCCACGCAACCGTTGATCCCGTTTCGCTCGTAGACTGACGAACATGTCAAAGCCTCCCCTCGCCATCCTCACAACTCCAGACCCTCGCCTTCGCCAACGCGCGGCGGAGGTTGATATGGCGACGCTCACACGCCTCCGCAACGACGGGTTCCTCGACCAGCTCGTCGCCACGATGCTCGTCGCGGATGGCGTTGGTATCGCGGCGACGCAGGTCGGCGTCCCCCATCGCGTCGTCGTCGTACTCGAGGGGAAGACGCCGCGCGTGTACGTAAATCCGGAAATCACGAGTCACTCCGTGCGGACCGCCGTCGATACCGAGGGGTGCCTCTCGGTCCCCGGCATCATCGGTCTCGTTCGCCGCGCGAAATCAGTCACCGTTCGCGCGCTCGATGCAAATGGAAAACCGATCACGAAGAGGGTAAAGGACCTCATCGCCCGCATCTTCCAGCACGAGGTGGACCACCTCGACGGCATCCTGTACACCGATCGAGCGATCAAAACCTCCGAACTCCCGAAAGGAGCTGGCGCGGAACTACGGGTATGAACTGCGTGCTCCTCGGGACCTCGGCGCTCGCGATCCCCACCGCGGAGGCCCTGCTTAAACTTTTTTCCCCCCTCCCATCGGAAGGTCTCTCCCCTTCTTCCAGAGGGGGAGCGGGAGGGGGTGCGTGGGGGGCGAGGGGGGGTGGGTTCGTCGGCGTCATCACGAAGCCGACGGAACCGGCCGGTCGGAAGCACGACCCAACTCCTCCACCGATCGCAGCATGGGCGAAGGAGCGCGGCGTGCGGTGCTGGCAGCCAGAGACCAAAGAAGCGCTCACGACCCTCCTCCGAGAACTCGCGCCAGACGTCGCCGTCGTCGTCGCGTATGGGAAGATCATCACATCGGAGGCGCTCACGATTCCGGAGTTCGGCTTCGTAAACCTCCACCCATCCCTCCTCCCGAAGTACCGAGGGCCTTCACCAATTCAATCTGCGATCGCGAATGGCGATACCGAGACCGGCGTTACCCTCATGCTCCTCGACGCGGAGGTGGACCATGGCCCGATCCTCGCGCAGGAGCGTGTCCCGCTCTCCCCCACCGCAACTCGATCCTCGCTCGAGCGCGAGCTCGCCGAACGCGGCGCAGCGCTCCTCGAGCGCGTACTCCCCGAGTACCTCACTGGCCGCATCACGCCACAGCCACAGGACCACGTGAGAGCGACCACCACTCCCCTTCTCTCGCGCGAAGACGGCCGTATTTTTTGGGACGAACCCGCAGCAGTCATCGAACGAAAAATCCGCGCCTACGAGGGGTGGCCAGGCACGTGGTGCGCACTCACAGACGGACGCCGTCTCAAGGTGCTCAAAAGCGCAGTCAATGGACCGACAGCGCTGTCGCCCGGAACGATTGATCGTTCCCGCGATCGGTTCGATGCTGCGTGCGGCGATAACGTACTCCTCACGCTCGAGATCGTTCAACCAGAAGGCGGCGTGCGCATGCAAGGAGTATCATTCCTCAACGGCGCCGCCGAACTTCGATTGCTTCGGTAACTTCGCATACCATACAAGTCCCGGTGCTTCATACGCATTTCACTTCGTATAACGCTAGTTTTAGGCGCATCATTTTAATTAATTTTTTTGTGGCAGACCAAATTATACTAAACAACGAAGTTCATCACATTGGGGAGGACGGCCTTCCTTGCCTCATTCACTATGCACCAAAGGCTGGCGGCTCTCGTTTCACAGTAGCCATGGTCGCTGATTTGTTTTTACGCGGCTCGAAGATTCTGTTTTTGACAGCATATCCAATGGCCAAGGATAATTTTCTGCAACAAATTAAAGGAAGCGAATCAAAAACTGCTTTTATCACTGATGAAGGTCAGCTCAATACCGACGCACAGGCTATCATTCTGGAAAGTGGCAATGAAAAGCTATTTTTGCAAGCTGCTGAAAAACTGGACGATCTAAACGAGCGTGTTGTGCTTGTAAAAAACACGGAAGTGTTCAACGACGCAGTTTTTGATTCTTTCCTCGAGTTGCAAAAAATTATCCTTCGTGGAGCCTGGCCAGACGGCACGGTGCTCGAGACACCAGGATCGTCATCGGTGCAAACCTACGCTTTGAGCGTGGGCACATACCAACAGTCGTTTCGCTCAGCATGATTCGCCTCGTGCTCACACCGCTCGTCATCGCTGGTGTGCTCCACGCCACAGGCGTTGCACCGTCCGAACGGCTCCTCCTCACGATCCTACTCAGCACACCGCTCGCGACAAATGCGGTGCCGCTCGTCGAGGAGTACGTTCGTGACCCGGATGCAACCGCCGCGACTGCGAGCGCGCTGACGATCTCGACGATCGCGTCGCTCATAACGCTCCCGCTCATCGCGGCGCTCATCTCGTGACGCTGTCACTCCGTTCCTCTCCCAAGGATCGGGGTGATTCCATTGTGAAGAGCCAGAGCACAACCCCGATCCCGAGTGGATGGTTCAGGTACGGGCTCGTCGCGTGGACGATCGCGATGGCGAGGAGGCCGAAAGAAAGTGAAAAGTGAAGAGTGAAAAGTGAAGAGTGACGAGGGAGCGGTGTTTTTAGTCCGTACCAAATGAGTGCGCCGACGAGCCAGAGTTCGGCGAGGAGGCCGATGAGGCCGCGTTCAAGGAGGTCGTCGAGGTAGCCCCACTCGAAGGCGGTCGTCGTGTACTGGCGATTCGGGAAAGCGGCAAGCGTTCGCGGGTCCTTCGTCTCGTAGGTCACTGCAGCACCGAAGCCGCTCCCGAGGATCGGGTGCTGAAGTATGGCCCCTCGGAGCGGTCCGAGCTGCTGCCAACGGTTGCTCACCGCCGCATCAACGGAGAGGCGCGCGAGGAGCGTGCTCCCAATACCGGCCGTGGTCAGTGGTTTCGGGTACGGGAGACGGACGATTGCCACAGCGACGACGACCGCGATGATCGTTGCACCGACGAGCACGAGCACGTCACGAAATGTCTTTCGCAATTTCGTACGAAAATGCGAAAGATCCTCTGGGGATCCATGGATGTGGGTGCGCTGGCGCAATGCACCGACGATCGCCCACATCAGCCCAACAACGATGAGCGCAACCCCCGCGAGCCAGTAGCTCCGCGAGAGACTCAGGAGCAGCACGGCCACCCCCCCACCGAACACGCCCAGTGCGAGCATGGGATATCTACGAGGTACAACATTCTCACATTCTGCAGAATGTGAGAATGTTTTTTGCCCGAGCCGCACCCGATCATTTGCGTATTCGCGGATTCGCGACCATCCGCGTATTCGTGTCATTGCGATCGCAATCGCAGGAAATAGAAGCATCATGCTCGGCATGAACACTCGCGGAAACGCGCCGGGGAAGATGGTCACCTCGCCGAGCCGCATATCGCGGACCCATTGGTAGAGCGGCATCCAGGTACCTCCGAGGTCGTGGCCGAAGAAGAACAAGAGCGCGTAGGAGCGAAGGATGAGGTAGAGAGCTCCCGCGAGTACGACATCTGACATCTGACATCTGACATCTGACCAATTTGATCGAATCCGCGTATCCGTATTATCCGCGCGATCCATCCGCGTCATCCGTGCTGCAGCGATGAGAAAGGCGGGGGCGAGGAGGAGAAATCCCCATGCATTCATGTCAAAGAAAACGCGGTCGAATGGATGGCGGAGCACGCCGAGGATTCCCCCGAGCGCGAGTGTTGCGAGGAATACAAACGCCGGCCACCGCGCGGGGTGGGTACGGATGGTGGCCCAGAGCATCCGTCGAGCCAGCGCGGTCCGGAGATGCCACGCGGTGGCGCCGAGGACGATGAGGAAGAGCGCGGTCCGGAGCGAGAGATCAATCCCCTGCCCCGGAATACGCAGGAGGTATCCGTGACTGCCCCACAGGAGCTCGAGGAGCACTGCGGCGACGCCGAACCGGAGGTTCCTGAATGTAAGGATCGCAACCGCGCCGAGTACGTGAGCGGTGATCCACGGCAGCAACGCCGGCATGCTCCACCCGATGAACGAGAGGAGGTCGAGCGCGACGCCAGCACTCAGCACGGCACTGATAACCCACTGCGTACGCATACTGACCCCACCATCATAGCAGCACCCCCCGATGGCTATCGGGGGGTGCTTGGCTGTCTCATTCGTCATCGTCATCGTCATCGTCATCATCGTCATCGTCCTTGTCATCCAGATCGCTGAGTTCGTCGTCTGTGTCCTCGATATCTTCCAACTCGTCATCGAGATCCAACGTATCGTTCATACACGCGAGGGAATCTTCGCGCAGGTACGGTAAAATATTGATGATCCCGACCTTTCGATTTCAGTGTAACCGACTGTGCTGATGGTTAAATATTGTTGTCAATCTCGTGGGTGTGTATAAGTGATCCGGTGTTTTTTCCGAATAACTCCTGCAGCATCCTCGTACGCGCGGACCCGGCTCGATTTCCACGGCAAGCGGAGCGCGAATGATGGGAACCACCGGCTCATCGTGCCACCGCTCCGCACCGTAAACAGGGTCTCCGGGATGTACGTGCCAACGTGCCCGGCCTCGAGCATGGTGAGCCAGAGGTCCCAGTCCTGGAATCGTTTGAGCGATTCGTCGAACCCTGGGAAGTGCGCACGCCGAATGAGCGCCGTCGTGTGGATGTAGGGCATGCGACGGAGACGAGCCGCATCGAACGGGAAGCTCGAGAACTTCTTCCACCCAAATCGGAACGCGCTGTAGGCGTAGGATGCCTCGAGGTGCGCATCGAGCGTCCGGGCCATGCGTTCAAGTGCGTACGGTTGGAGCTCAACATCCGCATCGCAGAACAGAAGGAACTCGCTCTGCGTTTCCCGCGCTCCTCGGTTCCGCGCAGCTGGCGCCCCCGCATGCTCCTGCCGCACCAATCGAACTCGTACCTCGTCACTCGTCCCTCGTAACTCGATCGCTGGCTCGCTCCCATCATCCACGACAATGACCTCGAAGTCTTTGAACGTTTGGGCTGCGAGCGACACGAAGCATCGGTGGAGCAGCTCTCGGTCATTCCACGTCGGAATAATAACGACGATACGGTTCATACGCTTGCAAGCGCCGAACGGATGCGCTCGGCGAATCGTTCCGTACTGAATTCCTCGACGGTCCGACGGTGGCCATTCGCCCCGAGCCGAGCCGCGAGGTCGCGGTCGCGCAGCAGCACTGTGATCACCTCGGCGGCAGCTGCCGAATCGTCCGGTGGGACGAGCAATCCAGTCTCACCATCCACCACTGCCTCCGGCACTCCCCCACTCCGCGTGCCGACGACCGGCTTCCCAAACGCGCCGGCCTCGAGGTACACGATGCCGAACCCCTCGACATCCCCGTCCGGGAGTTCGCGTGGGAGGAGCGCGAACACATCGGACGCCGCGTACCATGCGGCGGTCGTCACGTCATCACGTTGGCCGAGGAATCGTACAGAGGCCCGTTCCGCCTTGGCGAGTGATTCGAGCGCATCGCGCTCCGGACCATCACCAATGACGACGAGCGTTGCGCGCGGGTGCGTTCGCTGGACGATCGCCATTGCCCGGATGAGCGTGTCGAAGCCCTTCCGAGCGACGAGGCGACCGACCGAGAGTACGATGCGGCCATGCTCGAGGTGATGGGCACGCCGAACATCTGGCGTTTGCGCGGGCTGCGCCAGCGCTGGGGTGACGCCGATCGGCGGTGGAACGACGTGGAGCCGTACTGGGTCCGCTCCAAGTGATCGAGCGGTCGCGGCGGTGTGTGCGCTGTTCACGATAACGGACCGCGCGTTCCGGAGGATATGGCGTGCGAGCCATCGCTTCCGTGGCACACGCAGCGCGTTTCGGAGATCGAGTCCGTGGCACATCACGACGTACGGAATCCCGAGTATCGTTCTGAGTGCCCAGGCAACCGTTCCGATTGGCAGGATCTCTCCGACGATGAGCCCGCTCGCACGATGTCTCTGGAGCGCGACCGGCAGCTGCCAGAGGAGCCGCAGCCAGTGCTGATCGAGCCGCACGAGGTGTGCGGCGCCATCCTCACCGAGCGCCGTGATGACCGCGGCGTGGTATCGAGCGACACCACCACGTCGCGGCGGAAGATCCGAGGTGACAAGGAGGTAACGCATGACTCGAGTTTACCCTGAGCGAAACGAAGGGTCTCACAATGAGTTTGAGGCGGCCGGCAACGTATGTCGTCCTCCCCGAAAGATCGCCAGAACGACTGCGAGATCCGCTTTTCGCACCGCACCAATACCCAACGCAACCACTCCGTAGGTGACTGCGCCGAGCAGGATACGAACCCCGAGCGGTAGCGCGGCGCTCACGACGACGACCGCGCTCATCACGAGGCATGCGAGGAGGATTCGGATGGCGGGATGGATGATCGCGTGGAGCTCGTACCGCACGGTACGGTGGACGACCGTGAAGTTCATCACCGCGAGCAGGACGGTCGCGACGAGCGCGGAGATGGCTGCGCCAATCGCCGAAAGCCGTGGGATGAGGATGAGGTTCAAACCGATATTCGCGACGGTCGCAATCGCGACGAGTATGGTGTTCGTCGCCTGACGGTCAATGGCGTTCAGGAGGTACCCAGCCGGGAAGTTCACGAACGTGAACGGGATCGCGATGGCGAGGATTGCAAGCGGCAGTGCGGACGGGAGGAATGACGAGCCGTACACGACCGTGAGGATGTCGCTCGCGAGGACGCCGACGCCGAATGCGATCGGCAGCGCGATGAGGAGGAGTGACCGTACGCCCTCCGTGAATGTGGTACCGAGGCGCCCACGATCGCGTACGGCTGCCTCACTCATGGCGGGGTACAACGCGCCAATGAGCGCGAGCGGGAGGAACTGGAACGCGAAGGCGATCTTGAACGGCGTGCTGTAGTACCCGACCGCGAGTTCACCGGCAAGGATCGAGAGGAGGAACGTATCACTGTACGTGTACACCCGCGCGAGGATCGCGGTGAAGGCGAATGGCGTCGCTGCCCGGAGCAGCCACCTCCACGATCCGAGCGCGATGGACCGGAGTTGGTCCATCACGCGCTCACGGATGAGTCCGTACACCGCGACGCTGAGGTTCACGATGCTCGCGAGCACGAAGGGGACCAAGAGCCAGGCGGTGTCGATGCCGCGCGTTGCGGTGAGCAATGTCTCATCGCCGAGTTGGAGTCCGGCGAGCACGGCGAGGAGGAGGATGGCGGCGAGCGTCACCGTCGCTTGGTTCATGACGTTGCCGATCGCTTCGTAGTGGACGCGCTGGAATCCGCGGAGCACGGCGTACAGGAGCATGTGGAGCGAGTCAATCGCCACCGTGACGGTCGCGACCGCAATCGCGCGTTGGATCTCCGGTGAGTAGCCAGCGAGCATGGTGGCGATTGCGATCGCGAGCGCCGTGAGGAAGATTGTCACGACCTTGCACCGCAGTGCGATACGGAAGAGCGCGAGGCCGCGGTCGCGATCTTTTGCTACCTCTCGGATGATGACCGGCGAGATGCCCCAGTCCGCGGCGGTCGCGAAGAGCGCGGTGAATGCGAGCACGGAGAAGTAGCGACCGGTCGAACCAACGCCGAGTGCCATCGCGATGATCGTGAAGTGGACGAACGAGAACGCCTTCTGGCCAATTGACCCGAAGGTGAACCACGCGGTGTTCCGCGCAATGCGCTGTGCGGTGGCGGAAGTCATGTGTCCCTCACTCTACCATCGTCCGTGCATACGAAACCAGCCCGCGGAGGAGCGGGCTGGCGATTCCCTCCATCCAAACTACCGCTTTGCCCACTGCGGGGCGCGGCGGGCGCGCTTCAAGCCAGGTTTCTTCCGTTCCTTGATTCGCGCGTCACGGGTGAGGTAGCCGACCTTGCGGAGCGCGCGCTGGAAGGTCGGGTTGAGTCCGCAGAGCGCGCGGGCAATGCCGAGGCGGAGGGCATCGGCCTGTGCGTGGATGCCGCCGCCGACGATACGCGCCTCGATGTCAACCTTCCCGGTCTGGCCGACCGCCTCGAGTGGCTGCTGGCTCGCGACGCGTGCGGCGGGCATCGTGAAGTACGAATCAGCGGCGCGACCGTTGACCGTAATCTCACCGCTCCCGTTCTTGTACAGACGCACGCGGGCAATCGCCCGCTTCCGCCGTCCCACGGCCGCAATCGCCATCGCAGGATCGCGTTGGCTCGACGTCGCAGGGGCTGATGCACTCATGGTATTCGCTGCAATGCCGGACTTCTTCGTCGCCATAGGTCTCATGTCATGGGGTAATGGTGAGCCGTCGGAGCATACGCGCACGCTGTCGATTCCGTGGGAGCATTCCGAATACGGCATCGCGGATGATCCCGGTCGGATCCTGCACTCGTCGGGCCTGGAGCGTCGTCGTACGCAAACCACCCGGGT
The DNA here is from genome assembly GCA_964585225.1 of uncultured Gammaproteobacteria bacterium. GTDB lineage: Bacteria > Patescibacteriota > Patescibacteriia > JACPHY01 > JACPHY01 > CAZPCZ01. The sequence goes on along the minus strand of CAZPCZ010000031.1, from coordinate 3,427 downwards.
AACCGGAGAACTGGTGGTAGTGCTTCCCGGTGAGCTTCCGACCACTGAAATGGATCGCTCGCGCGTTCGTCACGCGTACAAAATCACCTCCATCAATGTGTGGTGCGTACGTCGCCTTCTGCTTCCCACGCAGGAGCACCGCCACTCGGGTGGCGAGCCGTCCGAGGGGAATCCCGGCCGCATCAATGGTGTGGTGATGGCGGGTCACACGAGTTCCATGAGCACTTCGGGGGCAGCGTCGCCGGCGCGGCGACCGAGTCGAGTCGTCCGCGTGTATCCTCCGGGTCGCGTCCGGTACCGCGGGCCAACCACCTCGAGCAACTTCGCAACCGCGCGTTCATTCCCGAGTGATGCGACGAGCGTACGGCGGCTCGTGAGCGTCGGCACACGACTGAGGGTGATGCACCGTTCCACGAACGGGCGGACCACACGCGCCTTCGCGGCGGTGGTCCGGATACGCTCATGGAGGAGCAAGCCTGTCGCGAGCGAGCGCAGGAGCTGCCGGCGGGCACCGAGGTGTCGCCCCAACCGTCGTCCGTGGTGTTTCCGGTGGCGCATAGTGCTTGTCACAAGGGGCTTCGCCCCCTGTGCAACCCCCGCCTCACCGCTTCACAAGGGTCGGGCAGAGCCCTTCCTCCCTTGCTCGGGTTCGGCTTCGCCGATTTCAGATTTCGGATGCCGCAGAAGCGTCAGGCGCCGGCGTATCCTCCTCCGCCTTCTCCTTCGGCGGTTCGAGGATGAGCGTGAAGTGGTCGATGAGCAACCGTGTCGCCTGTCGGATCGCTTCCTCTGGCGTCAGCGTGCCATCCGTCTCGATAGTGAGGATGAGCCGATCGTAGTTCGTGATTTCCCCGACGCGCGTGTTCTCGACTCGGAATCCCACGTTCCGGATTGGTGTGAATACCGCATCAATCGCCATGGTCCCGAGTTCCAAGCGCTCCTTCCCACGCATGTCGGTCGTCGAGTAACCGCGGCCGCGACGAACAAAAATCTCCATTCGGAGGTTCGCGTCCGCATGAGAGAGGGATGCGATGTGGAGATCGGGATTGACGATCTCCACATCGGATTGCGCGGCAATGTCACCGGCGGTGACCTCACGCTTCCCCTTCGCTTCGAGGACGAGGCGGACCGGTTCATCCGTGAACACCTTCAAGCGCAGCTGTTTCACGTTGAGGAGGATCTGCATGACATCCTCCTGCACGTGCGTGATCGGAGAGAACTCGTGGCTGACGCCATCAATCTTCACCGCCGTAGCGGCCGCACCGGGGAGCGACGAGAGGAGGACTCGCCGGAGTGCGTTCCCGAGCGTCGTCCCATACCCGAAGTAGCACGGCTCGATGATGAGACGGCGTTCGCTCGGCTTCGACCCTTCTTCCCACGTGAACTTCGACGGGAGGATGAGTTGCTCCATACGGCTTGCGCGATGTATTGCGCGTTAGCGGGAGTAAAACTCCACGATGGATTGCATGCGGAATGGTTGACCCTGGAGATCCTCGGCGGTCGGGAGACGAACGAGGCGCCCGCGGAAATCGTCTGGCTCGACCGCAAGCCACTCGGGTGTCCGGCGCTGTGCCGCGGTCTTCGGGTACTCCTGGAAGAGCGGCGACGTGCGGCTGCGCTCAGCAACTGCAACCGCGTCGCCGGCGCGCACGTGTGCGGACGGAATGGTGACCCGTTGTCCGTTCACGGTGATGTGCCCGTGGGTCACCGCCTGGCGCGCAGCCGCTCGTGACTTCACGAATCCGAGACGGAACACGACGTTGTCGAGGCGCGTCTCAAGGAGAGAAGCAAGGAGGTGGCCGGTGTCCCCCTCCCGTCGGAGCGCGCGCTCGTAGTACCCTCGGAGCTGCCGCTCGAGGACCCCGTAGACCGCCTTCGCCTTCTGCTTCTCGAGGAGCTGCTGTCCGTACTCGGTGAGCTTCCGTTGCCCCTTCGGTCCATGGATGCCCGCGGGGTAGCTCCGGCGCACCGCGGGGCACCGGTCGAGATCGCAAAGCTTTTGGCCCACGCGACGGCAGAGGCGATGTTTTGGACCGAGGTTACGAGCCATAGCGCGCTTCGCGCGACACCTGACCATTGACAATTGACCATCGTACAGTACACGTCTGGTCAAATGTTAGATGTCAAATGTCAGGTGTGCAGTGTTAGATTCGCCGAGGCTTGGGTGGGCGGCAGCCGTTGTGCGGAATCGGGGTGACGTCCTTGATGCCGATGATGTGGAGCCCGTTCGCATGGAGTGCGCGGACTGAGGCTTCTCGACCCGATCCGACCCCGCGGACGAACACGCCGACCTCGCGCACACCGACACCATCGAGTTTCCGGAGGAGTTCGCGGATGACCACGCTCGCCGCGTACGGCGTTGCCTTCTTCGGTCCGCGAAACCCGCAACTCCCTGCGCTCGACCATGCGAGCACATCCCCCTTCGGGTCGGTACACGTCACCATGGTGTTGTTGTACGAAGCACTCACGTACACGTGCGCGCGCGGAACCTGCCGCTTCGGCTTCCCCTGCTTCGCACGAGGAGCCACCGCGGTCTTCGCATCCGCTGTAGCTTCCGTCGTTTGCGTTGTCTGAACCGGATCTGCCATACGTACACTAGGTCTTCTCAAGTTTTCGACGACCCGATCCCATCGTTCGCCGCACGTTCCCACGGACCGTTCGGGAGTTCGTCTTCGTTCGTTGTCCACGCGCTGGAAGCCGCTTCGCGTGCCGGCTCCCACGGTAGCACCCGATGTCCTTCATGCGCTTGATGTTCCCGAGGACCTCGCGTCGGAGATCACCCTCCACGCGGTGTTGCTTCTCGATGAGCGCGCGGAGTTTCTGGACATCCACCTCACTGAGATCCTTCGTCTTCGTCTGTGGCGCGATCTGCGTCACCTGCAGGATGCGCGACGCCAAACTCTGGCCGATCCCGTAGATGGCCGTCAACGCAACGATGATGTGCTTCTCGTTCGGAAGTGTGACTCCAGCAATGCGAGCCATACGCGCTTCGCGCGACACCTGACTCCTAACCATTGACATTTGACCATTTGTTTACCGCGTGGTCAGGCGTCAAATGTCAGGTGTCAAATGTTACATTATCCTTGTCGTTGCTTATGCTTCTTCGTCGTACAGATGACGTACAAACGACCGCGGCGGCGAACCGTCCGGCAGCTCTTACACCGTGGACGGATGGATGATCGAACTTTCATAATTTTTCACAGGGGATACCCCTGTGCGACCCCGCCTCGCTGCTTCGCAATGGTCGGGCAGAGCCCTTCCTCCCTTGCTCGAGCTCGGCACCGTTGCTCGCGTAACGTAAAGGGATAAACGGATCAATACCGGTACACGACGCGACCACGCCGGAGGTCGTACGGGGTGAGCTCGACCCGCACGCGATCGCCGGGAAGAATACGGATCCGATGCATGCGCATGCGGCCCGCGAGGT
>CAZPCZ010000030.1:4232-15478 GCA_964585225.1 uncultured Gammaproteobacteria bacterium | reverse complement strand
CTATTTGAGCGTCACTTTCGCACCAGCTGCTTCAAGTTTCGTCTTCCACTCGGCGGCCTGGGCCTTTGGGACGCCTTCCTTGATCATCTTCGGTGCGGCGTCGACGAGGTCCTTTGCGTCCTTGAGGCCAATCTCCATGCACGTGCGGAGGGCCTTGATGACGTCGATCTTCTTGTCGCCTGACGCGGTGAGCTCGACGCTGAACTCCGCCTGCTCCTCCGCGGTCTCAGCGCCCGCTGCCGCTGCCGGTGCCGCCATCATTGCGACTGGCGCCGCTGCCGAGACGCCGAACTTCTCCTCGAGGACCTTCACAAGCTCCGCGAGGTCAAGGACGCTCATCTTTTCAATCTCCCCGACGAGCGACTGAAACTTCGCGGGGACTTCAACGGTTGCGGTGTCTGACATACGCATGTTCCCTCGTCATCTCGAGCGAACGAAGTGAGCGAGAGATCTCACACCGTGTGTATGGACGTTCAATCTTGTGAGATTTCTCGTCGCGCCGCTCCTCGAAATGACGCGGGGGTAGTAATTACGCCTTCGTCTTCTGAACCGCACTGAGCACTCCCACGAGGTTCCGGAGGTTCCCTTGGAGCACTCCCACGATACCGCGCAGCGGAGCGGCGATGCTCCCGACCGCGCGCGCGATGAGTTCCTCCCGACTCGGGAGATCACCGAGTACGGCGACCTCTGCCTGCGCGAGCGGACGGATGCCGAGCTCCTCGCGGATGAGTCCGCCGAGCACCTTGAGTGCTGCGTGGACCTTCGCAAACTGCTTCGCGATCTTCGCAGGCGCAACCGGATCTGCGAACCCGAACAGCACGCTCAGGTTCCCAGTTGCTCCCCCCACGTCGGCACCAATCCCTCGATCGCTCGCCGCGCGTCGGAAGAGCGTCCGCTTCACGACGAGGTACTCACAGTTCGCCGCCCGTGCGTTCCGCCGGAGCTCCTCGAGCTCTGCAACCTTGAGCCCCGCAAAATCCGTGAACACCGCACCAGCCATGCGCTGGAGCCGATCCGCGATCCCGGTCACCGTCTCCTGCTTCTGGACTTTCGTTTTCGCCATAAAATAAAACGCGCCTTCTCGCCACTGGAAAGCACGTACCTCGACCTTGGCCCGCAGTTGGCGGGCTGGCCTCGTGCCTGAGCGGCCAGATTAAGCCCGCAACATTGCAGCGCTTTGGGCGGGCAGCCGCTGTCTCTGGCGATGGACTCAGCGTACGAGAGCTCCCGGAGCGTGTCAAATGTGAGCAGCGCCGATCCACGCGAGCTCGAAGAATGCGCGCAGGGTTCGGGCAATCTCGGGGCTCTCGATGCGCACCGCTCGGAGCTCTGTTGGTGAGACGATTGCGACGCGATCGCCATACACGTACACGTCGCCGGTGAACACCCAACGGTCCGCGGGAATGAGCCGCGTCTCACGGAGCTCCTCGGCGTCGTGCCGTTTCCGCTCCTGCGCTTCTGGAGTGGCTGGCATGATCGCGCGCATGTGGATGCCGCGGCGCACCCGCCGATTGATGAACGTGACCATGAAGTCCGGCAGTGCGCGCTGCGTCGGTTGGATGGCGATGAACCCGAGGAGCACTCCGCGGCCTCGCTCGCGCAGGAAATCCTCGTACACCGCAATGACCTGCTCCCGCCCTTCGAACGCGTGCACGCGGGCCCCCGACTTCCGCTCGCCCATGAGCGCGTGGAGGTTTGGAAGGAGGTCGCGGACGCGTTCGAGCCGCGCGCGATGGAGGCTGTAGAGCTCGTCCGGCGTGATCGCCGTGTATCGTTTCCGGCGACCGACGACCTCCGTCCGAATGACGCCCTTCTTGAGCAGGCGGAGCACGCGCGGGTAGAGTGTTGTCCGACGCGTTCCCGACGCACGAGCGATCTCCACCATGCTCGCGCTGCCGAGACCGAGGAGCGAGAGGTAGAGGCTCGCCTCTCGCGTCGGGAGCCCGAGGTCGACGAGCGTCTTCCGGAGGTCATCCATGCGGATGCGACCCCCGAACGGAGCTCCGGTAAGTGACGATTTTTTCGTCGTCAAAGTCACCATACTCATTCGCGCTACTCAGAGAAAATTTCGATAACTCATCATAAGAGTATCATGAAACATCGACACTGTCTAGCTCGTCCGGAATCATGAGTGCATCGGATCGGACATTCACAACCCACCAGAAAAGGATCGCATGCACCAAGACATGCACCAAGAGTCGTACGAACGTCGCCGCCCTGCGGTCGTCGCGCTCCTCGGCTACCCCGGAATGGGGAAGTCGACGCAGGCCACCACCATTGCCGCCGCACTCGGTATCCCTCGCCTCCGCCTCGGTCGCTTCGTGAAGGAAGGAGGCCTCGCGAAGACGCCGGAACAGATGGAAGACCCACGACTGTGGTACGAGCGGCTCCAGGCCTTCGCCGGTGCGTTCATCAGCGGACCGCTCACCGAGAGCGTCCGCCGCCACCGGTGGGCGCTCATGGATGGGTTCCCGCGATCGCAGCCAGAAGTCGATGCGCTCCACGACACCGCGAGCGCGAATGGGTGGGCGGTCACGGTCCTCCACCTCAGTCTCCCGAATGTCGCCGAGCGCGCGGCGTTCTCCCTCCACCGACAGCGCTCGCGCGCGGTTGTGCTCGGCCGGCCCGTGAACGACGCGTGGTACCACGGCAAAATTACGCTCGCCGAGCAGTATGAGATGTCGGCGCTCAGCCGATGTCGCGAGCTCGGCATGCGGATCGTCGATATCGATCCCCGTCAGCCGCTCCACCTCGTGCACCGGACGATCCGACACGCGATCCGCCTCGACTACGAACGGCTCCCGTGGGACTGGACCATGCTCTGGCTCCTCCACGAAGTTGCACCGGATGCCTTCCTCGTTGGCGGGAGCTTCTACCGTCCGTTCTTCAGCGGACAGTACGGGCCAGTGCAGGAGCCGTGGGACATCGGCGTCGCGGTCGGCAGCGATGCGGAGGTCCGCACCGTGCACGAACGACTCGCCACCAAGGCGCCGCACAAGCGGTGGCGCGTCGGGAACGCGATCGCATTCATGTCTGAGAAGCTCGGCATCGACATCCAGACGGTCGAGGAGGCGCTCCAGCTCTCCCACAACCTTATCGGGCTCTCTGGTGGTGTTCGGATTCGGGAGGACGGCAGTCTCCACGTCGTCTGCGGACCGGATGCGGAGGCCCATCTCCGTCGCGGCGTCCTGCAGCCGAGCGCGACCGCGGACCCCCACGAGGCAGAGACGAAGGCGAAGCTCCTCACCCGCTTCTACCCGGGCCTCGCAGCCCCGTTCATTGGACACGAACCGGTGACGGTCATCCCGGACTGGGCCACGATCCACACCGCGGTCACCGCGATGGAGCATGGCGGGAAACGGATCTGGAGCGCACTCACCGCCGCAGAGGCTGCGCTCGCGGAAGAGCTCCAACGTTTCGCCGCAGCAGCGGAGAAGCAGCCGACCGCCCCACCGGTTCCGGAGCCCGCTCCGTTCCCGACCGGTTCCCCATGGGAGGCGCGGGATGCGGAGTTCCGCGAGTGGCTCCTCGGCGAGCTCCGCGCCCCGGTGCCGTCGGCGAGTCGGGACCCCATCCTCGAGCAAGCGCTCGCCGCACAGTTCGGCGTCCCGCAGAAACCGACGCACCAGGGATGGCCGCTCCACCAGCACGCGGCGACGGTGCTCCTCCTCATCGACACCGATCACCTCCCGGAGCACCGACAGGCGCTGCGCATCGCGGCACTCTACCACGACCTCGGGAAGAAGTGGAACGTCCGCACGCCGGGTGCGCACGGACGGATCGGGATGCGACAGTGGAAATCGTTCGCCCCGACCTGGCTCACCGAGGAGGAGCGCCTGCTCATCGCGTTCCTCATCCGCAACCACGACCTTCTCGGACGACTCGCCCGCGGGGTGAAGGAGCCCGAGTACCAAGGTGCCGTGGATCCGACGTACATCCGCACGATGCTCCAGTACAACGGGGCGTCAGCGGCCACCGCGCTCGCGATGCTCCTCGCGATGAACCGCGCGGACATCGGCGCGGTCGCGAGCCTCCGCTGGGCGCTCCCCGAGCTCGACCTCGCCGCCCGCATGGTCGCGAGTGGGCTCTCGGCGTAACAGCACAACGTGAAACCCCCTCCGAAGTCCTTCGGAGGGGGCCTCCCTGTTCATGCCGCCGATGCCGCGCTCCCCTGCCGCGCGCGGCCACCGATGACCGTGCCGCGGAAGCGATCGACGAACGTCGGGCCGCCGGCGAGGAACTTCCCGAGGTTGTGGAGGTTCGACCCCTTGAGCACGATGACGCGCATGGCTCGATCCGCCGCGTACCCCGCGGCGACCGGATCGAACGGCGTGTTGTCGCCAGGCTGGAACTCCCTGCGCGGGAAGTGCGCGAAGTACTCATCCCACGTGACCTCCTCGAGCGCTCGCGCGCCGTCGAGTTTCGGGTCGCGATCGTACACGCGGTCGACGTTCGTGAGATTCACGACCGTCTGCGCCCCGAATGTCTCCGCGAGTCGCACCGCGACGTAGTCGGTGGACCAGCCGGGCTTCGACCCGGCCGCGAGGATGATACGCTTGCGCCCGGTGAGCGCGCGAATCGGCACGTGGTCTGGATCCTTGAGGACGACGCGGTACGCGTACGGCTGGAGAGGGCGGAGCATCTCGAACACGACCTTCACGAGCTGCGCGTTGAGCCGCGTCGCGTGGATGCCGATCCAGTGCTGCGCGTTCACCCACCGCCGATCGTCCTTGTTCGGGAGCGCCTGGAGCTCCGTGAGGATCTCCCGCGCCGCGTCGATGTACAGCCGCGCGACTGCGCCACCGCCGCAGACGAGCACGATTTTCCGCCACCGCTGGCGCTCCCGAACGATGAGGTCCGTGAACCGCGCGATGAAGTCGCGATCCGGCTTCCCCTGCTCTTTCGGGATGAGCAGTGATCCCCCGACGGACAGCACGAGCGTGCCGCCGTTGTTCCGCCGTTCCAGTCGTTCAGTCATGGGTGCCTCCCCTGCGGAGTGGTGGTGACCTACGCTGCGGCGCGCGCGACGAGCGCGTCGATGATCTTCCCCGCGCGCTTCGGCCCGATGCCCGGGATGCTCTGGAGCGTGTCGAACGATGCGCGCACCTGCTCGACCATCGTGTACCCCGCCGTCCGGAGCGCGTTCGTGGTCGCGGTGTCGAGCCCGAGCGCGTCGATCGTGAGCCCGCGCTGCGCGTACTTCGGGTCGATGAGGTCGAGGAGCTCCTCGATCGGCTTGTCGCCGCGGGGCTTCAGTTCGAGGCGCGGCGTCCGCTCCGTCCGCTTCCGAAGCCCAGCGAGCCGCTCGAGGTCGATCGGCTTCCCAGCCTGATCGACGAGCAGGCCCTGCTTCACCATCTCCTCGACCGCGCCGTAGTCCACCTTGAAGAACGCGATCGCCCGCGCGATCCCGACGAGCGCGACGAGTTGATCGGGAGTGAGCTCGTAGAGCGGGTTGTCCTGGAGGAGCGCAATACAGAGGCTCGCGTCCGCGAACCACGCCGGGTAGCGCTTCTCGGATTCATCGCTGCGCGTGTACCCCCTGAAGTGCGCCATGACGAAGGGTCGGAGCACCTCGACGAGCTCAGCGGCGCGCCCCTTGAGGAAGTTCTGCATCGCGCGGACGTTCCCGAGGTCCGCGAGCTGCTTCGCGACCGCGCGGTCGCTCTCCGGCGAGCCAGCGCCGCTGACCTCGAGTGCGATGACTTCCTCCCCCTTCATAGCATCGAAGATGTCCTTCGCTGTCCGCATCGCGGACTCGAGCTCGTGCTCGGACTCCGCTCGCCGGAGATCGCGCTCCACGGTCGCGAGCTCTGGCTCAGTACGTGCGATGATTCCCTGCGCCTCCCGCCGCACCGCCTCGCCCTGCGCATCGAGGCGACGTCGCTGCTTCGCGATCTCGCCCTTGAGATCCTTCCGCTTTTCCTTGAGCTCCGAAATCTGTGCTGCGAGCACCTCGAGTCGATCTCGTGTCGCCGTCATCGTCGGTATCCTCCTGTTGTTGCGGCATGAAAAAGGGCTGCCCTCCCGGGCCTCCCACGGTGTACCACGCGATTCCACCGCCGTCTAGAGGAGTGCGCGCTGGCCCACGGCGAACCTCGGATCGGCCACCTCGTCGAGCGCCGTGGCGTCCGTGATCCGATCGAGCGTGAACCGACGCGTGTCCTTCCGGAGGTGGCAGTACGCATCAACGGTGTCGCCGCTCATCCGGATGATGTCGATGGTTCGGCGGTTCCGATTCTGCTGTCCGGTCGCAGCAACCATGGAGACGTACTCGATCTCGACTCGCTTCCCGGTCCGGTGGGCGCCCTCGAGCACCTGGCGGATCTTCACCCGATCAACCGCGGCCCCGCCCCACGTCACCGGTACCGCGCGCTTCGACCCGTCCTTGCCGACGAAGAACACCTGCCCATTCGCCTTCCCGTACTCGTAGAGGTCTCGCGTGATCCGCACGTCGTCGAGGCAGTACTGCTTCACCTCGTCAATCTTCCCCTCTCGGAACCATCGAATCGCCTGCACGCCGTCGCCGGTTTTCCCTGTCCCGAGCGTCGCCTGTGCGCACGCGTCGAGTGACACGCGGTGCCCGAGCACGCGCTCGAGATCCACCATGAGGTCGAGCGATGGGAGCTTTGACGTATCGAACGGAAGGTACGGTTGGAGCACGGGGAGGTCAAAGTGCGTGCTGTTGAACCCGACGACGAGCGTCGCGGCTCGGAGCACTTTCCCGAACGCGAGAACCTCGCCTTCGAGGAACGTACGGAACTCCCCATCCGCGGAATCGAAGCACCCAATCACGGACACGCCGAGGAGGTGTCGGTTCTGCGCGCCGCCCACCTCCGCAAACTCCCGCTTCGTCTCAATGTCGAAGACGATGGTGCGCGGAGCGCTCATGCGGAGATTGGGTTCTGAAACTCGACGAACACCGCAGCGGCGACCACCGTCGTCCAGAGTCCGTTCCGATCGCCCTCGGCAGACTGTGTGATGTTCGTCGTCGTGATGATTTTCCCGGACGCCTTATAGAGCTGCTCGCGTTCATCCCACGCGGTGTCTGGATCGAACTCGACGCCAATCGTCGTTGCGAGCATCGTCGCTGCGAGATCCTCCGCGTACTCACCCGCAATCTCCGCGGTCTCACCGTGTGGATGGTGCTCAGAGATGTAGCCGTAATGCGAGCCGTCCGCGGGAAGCGCGAGGCCGATCGACGCCGCGATGAGTCGGTTCGGCTCGTTCGTCGCTTGACGCGCCATGACGCAGAACGTGATCTGTCCCGGGCTCAGCAGCTTGCTACCTTCCTCTCGGCTCACGCGCTTGCAGCCGCCGGGGAAGATGCTCGAGACGGTCACGAGGTTCTGCCGCTCGATCCCGGCGTCGCGGAGCGCGAGTTCGAACGAGTGGAGCCAGTCCTTGTGACGGCCAACGCCCTTCGTGAAGAAGGCCTTCGTCGGCACGAGCGTGAACGCAGTACCCATACTCATTCGTTATTCGTATCAGAAAATTTCTTCCGGATCTCCTCGATCTTCACCTCCGCGGACTTCAAGCGCTCGCGGAGGTCGTTCGCGAGCTGCATCCCACGTTCGAACTTCGCGATCCCCTCTTCGAGATCGACATCGTTCCGCTCGAACCATGCGGTGATCGCTTCGAGTTCGGCAAACTGTTTCGCGAATGATACTTTCGCTTTCGCCATACTCGCTCTCATTACAACAAAACGGCGCAGGATCGTCAGCGTGTGGACAACTCATCAATGACTGATTCCGCACCACCGCGAGCGAACCGAGTGGTGAGCCGATCGCCAACCGCGAGCGCCGACGCATCGCGAACAATGCGCCCGCGGACGAACGACATCGAGTACCCGCGCTGGAGCACGCGAGTCGGATTGAGGTTTGCGATGAGCCGCTCGGCGGTCTGCAATCGACTCCGCATGTCGAGGAGCGTTTCGCCGACCCGACGCACGAGGGAAACGGCTGCTGTCTCCACGTCCGCGCGCCGACGCTGCGCGAATGACGCACCGCGGTGCACAAAGCGCTCGAGCGCGCTCCGACGATTTGTGAACGCGAGCCGCATTGCAGCGAGCGCCGCGTCAACCATCGCGGTCACCTCATGAGCGACATCTCGTCGGTCCGGGACCACGAGTTCCGCGGCGTTCGATGGCGTCGACGCGCGAACATCCGCAACGAGGTCGGCGATGGTCACATCCCGTTCATGCCCGACACCAACGACCACCGGGATCGGCGACGCAAAGATGGCCCGCGCGACGTCCTCACCATTGAACGCCGCGAGATCCTCGAGGGAGCCGCCGCCACGAATGAGCACGAGGACTTCGGGGAGCCGACGGGACGCGACGCCACTCTTTTCTCCCCCTCCTCGTGGGAGGGGGAGCGAGTGGGGGTGGACCCAGTACCGAAGCGCTGCGCAGACATCGTCCGCCGCGCCATCGCCCTGGACGCGCACGCCCTGAACCAACACCGTGACGTCTCCCCACCGATTCTTGAGGATCCGGATGAAGTCCGTGTACGCCGCGGACTCCGTTGAGGCAATGAGTCCGATCGTTTCCGGGAACCGTGGGAGCTTCCGCTTCCGTGTCGGCGCGAAGAGGCCCTCAGCGGCCAGCTTCTGCTTCAAGAGTTCGAACGCGCGTTTGAGGGATCCCTCACCCACCGGCTCGAGCGCCTCGACGGTGATGCGGAAGCGTCCAGTCTTCTCGTAGACGCGCGGCACACCGGCGACGCGGACGAGCATGCCGTCAGCGACTTCGTGTTTGAGTTTCCATGCCGGCATGAAGCACTCGACGACGCTCTCCTCGTCCTTCAGGGAAAAGAACGCCCAACGCTCCTGCCGGATCGCAAATCCGGACAGCTCGCCTTCGACCAATGCCGGCACGCTCGCGAGGACGTCGTTCACGCCGCGGAGAAACTCGGTGACGGAGAGCGATTTCACCATGCGCGTCTATCATAGCAAAACCAAACGCCTCCCGTAGATACGGAAGGCGTTTGGCCGGTACATACCCTCGACACCTCGTGTCCCCCCACGACGGAGTGGACTGACGAATGGGGAGAGAAAGAGCTCGCCGTGGGAGAACACGAGTGGTCGCGAGGCCTATCGCACGACAACGGACCGATCGCTCGAGGTGAGGTACCGCACGTGTGCGACGGGAACGAACCCCTGGTCGGCAACACGCGTGGTGATCGCATCAATCGACTGCATGGAGAGTGACTGGAGTTCGAGCTGCCGCGTTGCTTCACGGAGCGTCTCGCCCTGCCGTTCGAGCGAGCGGAGCTCGTACCCAGCAGTCGCATTCCCGTTCGTCAGTGCGAGGTAGGCGATGACGAGTGCCGTGAGTGCGAGGAGCGCGACGACGTTCCACGCGCGAACGTCGAGTGCGCGCCAGGCGGTGATGGTGCTCCGGAGCCAGGAGTGTCGTCGCCGTCTCGCCCGGAATGGCATTGCGAGTGTCGTCATGTTGGTGTGTGGACCGATGCGGTACGTTCGATGACGCGGAGTTTTGCGCTTCGACTCTTGGGATTCTGCCGCACCTCTTCTGCGCTCGAACGGAGCGGTCGTTTCGTGATAAGCCTCCCGATCCTGTGCTGCGCGGCGGTGAGAAACTGTCGTTTCACGATGCGATCCTCAAGCGAGTGGAAGCTCACGATTGCGACTCGGCCACCCGGCGCGATGCGTGTGAGCATCTGCGGGATCGCGGCCTCGAGTGCGCCGAGCTCATCATTCACCGCGATACGAAGCGCCTGGAACGTCTTCGTTGCGGGGTGAATGCGCCCGCGCCTGCGCATGACGCGTTCGATGATGCCGACGAGATCATGCACGGTGCGGATCGGTTGCCGCTGCCGTGTCTCCATAATCGCTTCAATAATGCGTCTCGCTGCGGGCTCCTCACCGTACGTGCGAACAATGCGTTCGAGCTCTTGTGATGACCTCGCGCGGAGGAGGTCTGCGGCAGTTGCTCCGTTACTCGTCGGATCACATCGCATGTCCAGCGGTCCATCGTGGAGGAAACTGAACCCGCGATGTGCATCGGCGAGCTGATCGGAGGAGAGGCCGAGGTCGGCGACGATCGCACGGGGCTGCAAGAGGTTGTTCCGTTGCGCGACGACCAACAGATTCCGGAAGTCCTCGTGCACGAGCGCGATGCGATCCTTCGCCTCGTGTACCCATGGGAATGTTCGTCCTCGAGCGACGGCTGCGGGGTCTCGATCGAGCGCAAGGATGCGACCGTTCGGAGCCGTCGCATCGAGCATCGCGCGTGTGTGCCCTCCGCCACCGAACGTGCAGTCGATCGCATCATCTCCCGGCCGGAGCTCGAGACGCTCCATCACCTCCCGGAGCATCACCGGTTCGTGTTCACTCACACTCCTAACTCGGATCCGAGCGCCTCCGCGATCTCCTCACTCCCCTGCTCCGCCGAAGATCGATAGCGCCCCCACTGCTCCTCGTCCCACACCTCCAATCGATTGTAGAGACCGGCGAGCACGACGGATTTACGAATCCCTGCGAACGAACGGAGGTACTCTGGGATAATGATCCGTCCCTGCTTGTCGAGCTCCACGTCCATCGCCCCGGCGAGGAGGAAGCGCGCGAAGGATCTCGTATTCGCCTTGCTCACGGGGAGATTCGCGAGTCGCTGCGCGAGCTCTTGCCACGCATCTCCCGGGTAGATGAAGAGGCAACGATCGAGCCCACGGGTCACCACGGCGCCACGCTGGAGTTGCTCGCGGTACTTCGCCGGCACCGCAAGGCGTCCTTTCTCGTCAACGGAGTGGCGATACTCCCCGATGAACACAGTTGGTGTGCACTTATCCCCATTTCTATCCACTTTCTCCCACTGCACTATTAGTCTACCCCACAATTCCCCACAAGTCAAAGGCGCTCAGTGAACACGTTTCACTCGCCCTATTGCTGTGTACTGAGGGAAAACTGTGGAAACAAAAAGCGCCTGCCACTTTGGCAGGTTTTTGGTCATAGTCCCCCAAGACGCCGCACAACTCCTCTTTCGAGGAGAGGTGCGGGGGTAGTACCGCGCCATCAGCGGCTGCCTCGGACCCGAGTATGACTTCTCTGGGGTTGCAGCAGTCGCACGTTGTGATCGGGACTGTGCGTCACCGAAGGCACACCACCATGACGTGGCACCGCGAGTATAGGAACGGGCTCAGGCACTGTCAAGCGGGCACATTTGTACGATGCCTCAGCGAAAAAATGTGTCCGTGCGCACAGGGGGTGGAAAACATGTGAGCGCC
>CAZPCZ010000030.1:0-4132 GCA_964585225.1 uncultured Gammaproteobacteria bacterium | reverse complement strand
AACGCACCCTCACTGTATCGCCCGAGTGGGTTCCAGAGCATCCAGCCGACTGCGCCAGCCTCATCCCCGGCTCGCTGCTGGAGCCGAACCTCTCGTGTTCCGTACCGAGCCCCCATATTGAAATCCTGAAGCCATGGACGGATCGCTGGTTGCTGCTCCCCCGGCAACTTCGCGAGCCGTTCTCCTCCGCGCTGCAATGTTGCGAGAATCACCTCGTACGGATACTTCGCGGGATTCGTCTTCCCAAGGAATCCGCTCCGGTAGTGGGACGGGTAGACCATGGGCGCGATGACATCGAAGTGCGGCGCGAGGAGCTCGAACTGTTGTCCAATACCGAGATCATCCGGATTCCACAGCACCTGACCGAACACATCCGCGGAGATTCGGATGCCCTTCTTCCGCACACCGTCGTCGAGCGCGAGCGCAAACGCACGAATCACCTCTCGCTTTTTTTGTTTCCCATTCCATCGCGGATAGCGAATCTCATGGAATCGCGGTCCTTCAGACGGGAACCGAATGTAGTCGTAGTTCACCTCGTCAAACCCAATCGCTGCGGCTTCATGGGCGAGATCAATCGCGTACTGCGTCACCTGGGACGAAGCGGGATCGAGCCACGCGTACCGGAGACGGTCGTGCCACACCGCACCGCCGGGAAGCTGGAGCGCCTCCGAGCGATGTGATTCCGCATACCAAGAGTCTTGGAACACCGCGATGCGGGCAATCGCGAGACCACCGCGCTCGTGGATCTGCTGCACGCGCTTCGGGAGATCGCGGATCGTCACGCGCTCCGGGGCGATCGCACGGATCGGATCGGTCACGGGCCGAAACGCAAGGCGCCCGTTCGCATCCTTAAGGTCGATGACGAGCGCATTCACCTCGGTCGTTTCAAGGAGATCAAGGAAGTGATCGAACTGCTTGCTCGCCGCAATACCAGAGGTGAGGTAGAGCGCCCGGATCGGCTCAACGGAAACCGGCGGCTCTGGGAGAGCCGTCGGTGGAGCGTCCTGCACGATGCGAACACCACTCACGGCGAGGAGTACAGTAATGACGAACGGTGCAAGCATGCACCCCTATCGTACCACCATTTTCTCCCCCTCCCCTCGTGAGGGGGAGGGGGAGTGAGAGGGGGAGAGGAGCATGCTCGATGGAATTCAGTAGCGACCTAGCTCCTCGAGCCGATCATCGTCAATCCCGAAGTGATGCGCGATTTCATGACGGATGGTCGCAGCAATCTCTCGGCGGAGCTCCTTGGGGTCATGGCCGAAATCCTCGAGCAACAATGCTCGAAACAGGATGATGCGGTCGGGAACAATCGGCTCCCCATCGTACCGCTCAGGAAGGGCGACACCTGCGTAGTACGCGTACATGGACTCATCCTCGGGGACCTCGCACTCTCGGAGCTGCTCCTCGGTCGGTTCGTCTTCGATCACGATCGCAACATTCCGGAGCTTCGTACGGAATCGTTCCGGGATTGCCTCAATCGCCTCCGCAACAAGCCGCTCAAAGTCGGGCCGGTGCATACGGCTCCACCGTACCACAGGCCGTGCAGCCTACCCCCACTATTTCTCCCCCTCTTAAAGAGGGGGAGTCGGAGGGGGTGTCGACTTGAGGTGGCTCGTCGCTCGGAATGCGGCGGCTACTTTCCGGACGACACGATCGGATGCGAGAAACGAAGCGCGTTGGATGGTCCAGTCGCCGTAGCGATCATTCGCCGCGTCGAGCGCCCCGGTCGCCGCGCGCCACCGACGATCTTTGGAGAACAGTGACGACTGCTCGGGATTCGCACGGACGAGTTTCCCGACGCTCACGCCGACCAAACGT
Organism: uncultured Gammaproteobacteria bacterium; assembly: GCA_964585225.1. Taxonomy (GTDB): domain Bacteria; phylum Patescibacteriota; class Patescibacteriia; order JACPHY01; family JACPHY01; genus CAZPCZ01. The sequence continues at coordinate 2,311 of CAZPCZ010000030.1, read as the reverse complement.
ACAGGTTTCGTAAGTACCTCTCTCACCGGGGGATTTCTCCCCCTCTTCCAGAGGGGGAGCGCGAGGGGGTGCGTGGGGACTGGGAGGGGGAGAAAATGTTGGAGCACCCGCATCACTTCCTTCGAAATCCGCAGCCCATCGTCCGTCGCATCTGGAATCGTCGTCTGCTCACTCCGGCTCGTGAAATCGCGGAACCGGAGGACGACGTGGATCGTCGAACCGCGGTACCCGTGATGCCGCAGGCGCGCCGCAACCTTCTCCGAGAGTTCCTCAACGACCGGTCGAACCTCTTCGAGCGTGTGGAGGTCCTTCGGGAGTGTTGTCGAATGCCCCATGGACTTCGACTCTGTCGCTTCCGCTTCGACCATTGAGGTATCGTGCCCCATCGCCATGTCATGGAGCTCATACCCATAGCTCCCGAATTCCTCCACGAGGAGATCGAGCGGCGTCGCAGCGAGCGCGCCGATGGTCGTGATACCCAGGCCCAAGAGCCGCGCCTCGATGCGTGCGCCGATGCCGCAGAGGTCACGGAGTTTGAGGGAACTGAGGAGCTCCGTTCGGGAGAGCACGCGAAGGCGTCCCCCAGCCGCTCTCGTTTCTCCCCCTCCCGCCGGAAGGTCTCTCCCCTTCTTCCAGAGGGGGAGCGAGAGGGGGTGCGTGGGGAGCGCGTGGGGGTGAGCATCCTCGCAATGATGATCATCCGTCACCACAACGAGCCCATCCGGCTTATCGAACTCCGACGCGAGCTTTGCGAGGCGTTTATTCGACGCGATCCCCACCGAGCAGGTGATCCACTCCCCCACCTCATCTCGAACCCGCCGCTTGATCTCCTGCGCCATGCGCACCGCACCCGCGGCATCACTCCATCCCGTCACGTCCAAAAACGCCTCATCAATCGAGGTGACCTCCGCGTCTGGCGTGAATGACCCAAGGATCGGAATAACGCGACGAGATACCTCCACGTACTTGTCCGGATCCCCAAACACGAACTGAATCTGCGGGCAGAGCGCCCGCGCCTCGCCGATCGTCATCGCGGATTTCACCCCAAACCGTTTCGCCTCCTTCGACGCCGCGGCGACGACCGTCCGCGATTTCGGGTCACCAGACACCGCGATCGGCACCCCACGCAACGCCGGATTCGCCTGCTGCTCCACAGAGGAAAAGAACGAGTCCATGTCCACGTGAAGGATGGTGCGAGACGACATACGGCACGGAGCCCCGAAAAGGACCCCTGGGGTCCTTTTCGGGGCAGGTCCTTTTCGGGGCAGTCACGGCTACTGTGGTGTTGCATCCTCTCGAACGAGTACCGCGCGGACGAGGTGGAGGTCGTCGTAGGAGTAGTCGGGTGGGAGCGCGTGTTTGATTGGACTCAGGGCCTCGTGGGATCCGACGCGAGCGAATGCGGCGCGAATGGTGCACTCACGGTCCTCGGGGACGAATGTTCGAAGATCTTTTCCGGGAATGCGTCCGTCGCGGAAACACTCCGCGAGATGAGAGACGATGGTGCGCGGGTTGAGTGCGCGGTGCTCGGCGATGCGCGGGATGGAGAGGCCCTGTTGGTAGAGGGTGAGGGTTTCGGTGACGGTCTCCCCACCCCCTCGCGCTCCCCCTCCCGATGTGAGGGGGAGAAATTGAGGTGGCATGCGAGATACCAGCCCATGTTCCTCGGCGTAGCGCTGAATGATGGTGAGCAACACGGAACCGTAACGCTCGGCGCGGACGGCACCGATGCCGGGGATGCGGGGAAGGTCCTCCGGTGTCATCGGGAGATAGGTCGCGAGGTCCACGAGCACTTTGTCGGAGCAGATGACGTATGGTGGAACGCCCTGGCGCTTCGCCTCCGCCGCGCGCCATTGACGCAGCGCCTCGAAGAGTGCGACCTCGTGCGTATCCGTGCGCGCGACCTCCTGGGCGTGTCGGACCTGCACGATGACGCGCGTTGCTCCGCGGAGCACTGCGGCTGCGGCATCTGTGCAGTGGAGCACCGGGTACTTTCCCGCTTCTTGCGCGAGCAGTCCACGATCAATACACATGCCGATGACGTCGCGGATCTCGGTCTGTGCACGATCGCGCATCGTGCCGAACGTTGGGAGGCGCTGGAATCGCGCAACTTCTTGCGCGAGAGACCCTGCGAGCACCTGCGCAATCCTCGCAGCACCAACCGGAAATCCGCTACGCTCGATCCGTGCGACCGCGGAGAGCACTTTCTGGGCATCCTCCGTCACGTCGCGCTCCTCGATGTCGCCCGCGCGGCAGACGTCGCACCGCCCCTCACCAATCGCAGGGGGCGCCACCCCCTGCGCAACCCCCG
>CAZPCZ010000029.1:0-15841 GCA_964585225.1 uncultured Gammaproteobacteria bacterium | reverse complement strand
ACCGTCGCCGCGATTGAGGCGCCGCTGCCACTGCGCGCGGTTGATCTCTATGCGTATGTCGAAGGGTGATCCGGTGTGCGTGCACCTTGGCGTGCGTGGTTCGACGCTCGCCGCGCGCGATCGCGTTCGAGAACTCTTGCGCGACGCGGAAGTGGCGAATGGGGCGGTCCTACTCGACGCCGTGCACCTCACGTTCATCTCGCGCACTGCTGCCGCGGAGCTCCTCGACGCCGTACGTCGGTGGCGCGCGGCGGGACGGACCGTCGAGTGGCGATCTGTCGGTACCGACGTCGCGAAGATGCTTCGCGCGGTGGATCCGACCGTGGAGATCGAAGAATGAGTAGAAGCGTGGAGGGGTGTCCGAGCGGTTGAAGGAGCAGGTCTCGAAAACCTGTATACCTGCAAAGGTATCGAGGGTTCGAATCCCTCCCCCTCCGTAGCGAAATGAAATGGAGTGTAGGAGGGGAGCGAGCAAACCGACACGTAGTGTCGTCCAGAGGAGCGCGAGGCGACGAAGGATCCCCTTGTGTATGGTGTGAGGTCCTTCGCTCCAATGCGTTTCGCTCAGGATGACGCTGCGGCGTCACTTTGCTCGCGTGGGGATTCGAAGCCCGGAGCGTTGTTTCACGAGCGTGCGGGCGAGCGAAACCGCGAGGGCGTGGCCAGGCCGAGGGAGCGGAAGCGACCGAGAGCCGAGGCCGAATCCCTCCCCCTCCATAGATTGAAACTACCGCATCAGAAATGGCGTGCGCGCTAGCTCGGGGGAATCTATGGAGCAACCAGTTGAGCAACGTCCGACTGCCCCTCCAGAGGAGATGGCCATGCTTCGTTTAAAAGCAGAGAACATTCTCTCTGCGCATCTGAGAAGTGAAGAGGCGAAAAGTATTTTTAAGATCGAGAGGAGAGATGATGGATTTTATGACGTCGGTTTTTATCACATCTGGGACGGCAGGGAGAGCGCGGAGATAGCCGTCCTAGATTTAGATTTTCCATTTGCGAGCGAAGATGTGAGTACTATTTTGAGTAAATGTTCACAACGAGCCGACCGAGAGATTTTTCTGAGCATAGGACCGGGGAGCATTGATTTGCCAAGCAAGCGACATGAAGACAAACGCACGGGACTCAAGCGCATTTTTATCATCAGCGATCCGGGTTTTGGCATCGCGAGGAGAAAGGAGAATCTCCTTGACCACAACCAGCATGGGCTCGCATTGAAGGGCATCTCCTACTGCATCGAAAGTACAGACGTTCGAGATCTACCCGAGGAAAGTCACCTTTTTGGCAGACTTGATTTGGATGCGATACCAGAAGATTCCATTGACACGATTCAAGTCTCCAATGTTCTGAGTGACCTATGGACCAGCGTCCTTCGCCAACCATCCTCACACCACCACCGCGACGTGCGATGCGTCGCATGCTCGTGTGGGTAGTGATCGCGATGCTTGCGGGCACGGCGTACTTTGTGATCCGATGGTATACGGAGCGAATCGATATTTCGTAGGGGCTCGTTACCCGGGATGTATGAACGCCTACGTCCGCACGCTCCTGATTGGGAGTTACGTGTGGTACACCGGCGAAGGATTGCTCGGGCCGCTCTCAGCCACCGCGCTCATCGGCGGCGCCATTGTTGCCTCGGCGGGATTCACGCCGCTCTTCATGACCATGGGGATCATCCAGACCGTTGCCATAATCGTACAGATGTCTGTGTTTCGCGTGAGTGCTGCGCGCGGCGTCAACAATCACGTTTCAAATCATTGACACCCACGCGGGAGTAGTGTACGATGACCCGTTGTGGCTCTACGCTGCAATTGGACGTCCATTCACCGGACAGGCCAAGAACAAGGAGGCCCCATGCCCAAAAGGAAGGCACCGAAACGCCGGCTACGGCGTGGGCGCGTAGCCGAACGACGGCTCCTCGCAACGCTCGAGACCCTCGCGGTCGTCCGACAGCTCCTCGTGCAGGCGCAGCGCATCGAGACGAGCATCGACGCGGCGTCACGGAGGATCAGCGCAGCGGCCGCACGAACGCTCGAACTCGAATCGCTGCGAGCGCTCACCGAAGCGATCTGCGCGAACACCGCGGCCAACGCCCAACTCGGCGCTCGCATCGAGCGAGCGATCGAACGCTTCGCCGCGATGCGGCGGGGCTGAAAGGATACGACACCAACTTCGAGACCCCCCGATGGACATCGGGGGGTCTCTTCCTTTTCACCCACGATTCACGTAGTCCGCAACGACGCCGCGGAGTTCCTCGAGCGTTGGCTCGCGGCCGGTCCAACCGGAGAAGCCAAGTTCGTAGTCCTGGATGACGTTTTGGATCTCGCGTGCGAGCGGTGGCTTTGCTCGCGCGATTTTCTGGAGCTTCAGGAGCTGCTCCTCGATGTTCAACCGTTCTCGCTTCCAGCGGAGTGCGACCTCCTCGTATTCGGGTAGCTCACCGGCGAGGAGTCGCGCCCCGAGTCGGTCTCCGGCCTCGCGCCGTGCGCGGAGCAGCGCCTCCTCGATGATGAGGCGATCTTCGGGAGCGTACCGCTCGAAGGCGGGGAGGCGGACGATCGCCCCCGCACCCCCACTCGCTCCCCCTCTGAAAGAGGGGGAGAAATTGTTTGTGTCACCCATGACTCGTTCTCGAACCGCCGCGGGGAGCAACTCGAGGAAGCGGCGCTCCTCATCCGCTTTCGCATTGCGCTCGTACACTTCCTCCCACGCGCGGCGCTCGTGCCATGTATACTTGCCGAATTCTGAGACGACGCGGTCGAGCGCGTCGCGCGACACGCTCTGGTCGCGCTCGAGTTCCCCGAGGCGCATCATCATGTACCGCCCGAGCTCACGCGGGAACCTCGGTGGGAGTCGGTCAACGATCTGGTGGAGGAGGTCGAGGGTGGATTGGAGAGGGTGGGGCATAGATAAATTTCTAATGCCTAATTCCTAATTTCTAATGTCGGATTTGGTCATTGGGTATTGGGATTTGATTAGAAATTAGAAATTGGTCATTCGTCATTCTCGCTCCCATCCTACCACTTGCCCCTCCCCGCTGTCCCTGCTACGCTGCTTCCAGCGCTCATCCCAGTCTCCGGCGACCGTTCCACCGCGGTCCTGGATGTAAGACTGGGGCTGCCTTCGCTCAGGAGGCGGCTCACCGACGACGGTGGTGTTTCATTTCTATGGGATTCTTCACGAAGACCAGCGTGAAAACTGATCCGCCTTCGGACGTCTCGACGACCACCGCCGCACCGGCTGCGACGGGCCCCGCGGATCTCAAGGCGTTGCTCGTCGATAAGGCGTACCTCAAAATCCCGAAGGTCGGCGACCTCGTCCGCGGGACCATCGTCGGCATTGGACGAAACGAGGTGAAGGTGGACCTCCCGGGATTCCGCCCCGGTATCATCCGCGGTCCAGAGCTCCTCGACGCCTCGGGGATGACGACGGGCCTCAAGGTGAGTGACGAGGTTGAGGCGACGGTCGTTGACCTTGAGAACGAGCGCGGGTTCGTCGAGCTCTCGTTCCGCGCCGCCGGGCATCGGAAGGCCTGGAACGTCCTCGAGGAGCTCCGTCGGACCGGAACGATTACGCCGGTGCGCGTGCTCGAGGCGAATAAGGGGGGCCTCTTGATTCAACTCGGAAACGTCCAGGGGTTCCTCCCGGTCTCGCAGCTCTCCCCCGGGAACTACCCGCGCATCTCCGGCGGTGACCGTCAGAAAATCCTCGAGAAACTCAAGACGTTCGTCGGGAAACCATTCGACGTGAAGGTCATTGATGTTGATCCGAAGGAGGAGAAGCTCATCGTTTCGGAGAAGGCGGCATGGGAGGAACGCCAAGGCGACGTGCTCGCCCAGTACCACGCCGGCGACACGATCGATGGCATGGTCACCGCGCTCGCGGACTTCGGGGTGTTCGTCCGGTTCCCGGTCAGCGACGGGGAGGGTGTGAGCAGCGCGGCTCCCGCGGACTCCTACCTCGAGGGGCTCATCCACATCTCTGAGCTCTCCTGGAAGCGCGTTGATCATCCACGGGACATCGTGAAGATCGGCGAACACGTCCGTTGCCAGATTATCAACATTGAGGGGTCAAAAATCTTCCTCTCCCTCAAACGACTCACCGAAGACCCCTGGCTCCAGGCGGCGGAGCGGTACCACGTCGGACAGCGCGTTGAGGGACGGGTGGTGAAAGTGCAGCCGTTCGGACTCTTTGTGGAACTCGACCCGGAGATCCACGGCCTCGCGCACGTCTCAGAGCTCGGGGATCCGCCACCGAATACACCGGATGAGGTCGCGAAGATTGGGGATCAGCGGACGTTCACGATCATCTCGATTGACGCGAAGGAGCACCGACTCGGGTTGAGCGTGAAGACGGGAGCCAGTGAATCAGGGATCAGTGAATCAGTGAGTCAGGGAATCGAGGCGACGGTCGACGCTTCCGGTGTGGCGCCAGCGGAGCAGTCGACGTCAGCTGGCGAGGCTACCGCGTGACGTGGTGCGCGGCACGCCGCTCCGATGGCCATCGGAGCGGTTTGTCGTCGTTTTGGCTTCACGGTACGCTAGGGGTGCGCTATGAGAACCCCACCCGCGAAGCACCCACTGGCCATCCTCGTGGTCTTCCTCATCGTGGCGGCGGCGTTCAGCCTGTACAACGTCCCGCTCGCGAAGCCGCAGCCGATCGGCATTGATGAGCTCGTCGCGCGCATCCGGGACGAGAAGGTGAAGGCGATTACCATTGAGGGCCTGAAGCTCACCGTGTCCATGACGGATGGCTCGACCGCGATCGTCCGCAAGGAGCCGAGCACCTCGGTCCCCGAGCTCTTCCGCAGCTACGGGCTCGAGCCAGCCGCGTACGAGAAGATCGCGCTCGAGGTGAAGGAGGAAGGCGGCCTCGCCTTCTGGCTCGGGACGCTCCTCCCGTTCCTCATTCCATTCCTCCTCATCGGCGGGTTCATTTTCTACATGATGCGGCAGGTGCAGGGCGCGAACACCCGCGCACTCATGTTCGGGCAGGCGCGTGTGCGGGAGGCGCAGAAGGACGAGAAGCAGAAGACCCTGTTCAAGGACGTCGCGGGATTGAAAGAGGCGAAGGAGGAGCTCCAGGAGGTCGTCGAGTTCCTCAAGCACCCGAAGAAGTTCACCGCGCTCGGCGCGAAGATTCCGAAGGGCGTGCTCCTCATGGGGCCGCCGGGGACCGGGAAGACGCTCATTGCGCGCGCGGTCGCGAACGAGGCGAACGTCCCGTTCCTCCACATGAGCGCGTCAGAATTTGTAGAAATGTTTGTTGGTGTGGGCGCTTCACGCGTGCGTAGCTTATTTCAGCGCGCGAAGAAGCAAGCGCCGTGCATCGTGTTTGTGGATGAGCTCGACGCGGTGGGGCGACAGCGCGGCGCGGGGCTCGGTGGCGGGCACGATGAGCGCGAGCAGACCCTGAACCAGATCCTCGTCGAGATGGATGGGTTCGACCCGAACATAGGAGTGGTCGTATTGGGGGCGACCAACCGCCCTGATGTCCTGGACCCCGCGCTCTTGCGACCCGGTCGGTTCGACCGTCGCGTCGTCCTCGACCTGCCCGACATTCGGGACCGCGAGGAGATCCTCCATGTGCATCTCGTGGGCAAGCCGCTCGCCGGGAACGTCGTCGTCCGTCGGCTCGCGGAACGCACGCCGGGGTTCTCCGGCGCTGACCTCGCGAACCTCGTGAATGAAGGCGCGCTCCTCGCCGCGCGTCGGGACAAGAAGAAAATCGGCATGGTGGAGCTCCTCGAATCCATTGAGAAGGTGCTCCTCGGCCCGGAACGGAAGAGTCGGGTTATCTCCGAGCAGGAGCGGCGGATCACCGCCTTCCATGAGGGCGGCCACGCGCTCGTCGCGCACGAGCTCACCCACGCGGACCCGGTCCGGAAGGTGTCAATCATCTCGCGCGGGCACGCCGCCGGGTACACGCTCAAGCTCCCGATGGAGGACAAGCGTTTCCGTTCTCGTCAGGAGTTCCTCGACGAGCTCGCGGTCATGCTCGGCGGGTACGTCGCGGAGCGCGAGGTGTTCGGCGCCGAAGCGCTCACGACCGGCGCGTCGAGCGACCTCCGGAGCGCGACGCGGCTCGCCCGCCGTCTCGTGACAGAGTTTGGCATGAGCGACCGACTCGGCCCGCGCACGTTCGGCGAGCACGAGGAGTTGATTTTCCTCGGGCGGGAAATCACCGAACAGCGCGATTACTCCGAGAAGGTCGCGGAGGACATCGACGCGGAGATGGATACGCTCATCCGGTCGAGTCAGCAGCGCGCGGAGGAGATCATTCGGAACAAACGCGCGAAGCTCGACGCAATCGCCTCACATCTCCTCGATCAAGAGACGATCGAGCAGGACGAGTTCGAAGCGATGTTCGAGGAACACCCCCATGCATGGCAGGCAGGGCAACAGAAGAAAGGAAAGAGTACAAAGGACGGAGTCGCGGCGGAAAGCGAAGCGGCGAAGTGAAAATTACTAATTCCTAATTTCTAATCAATACCTAATACCCAAGCACCAATGACCAGGTACCGCCCACGTGGTCTGTGTTGGTCATTCGTTCATTGGGATTTGATTAGGAATTAGAAATTCGTCATTAGAAATTCTCTTCCTGTGTCCCTCTACCTCCCCATCCTGAGAACCGCATGGCGGACGGCGCTGCGCGAGCGACGGCTATGGGGATTCGCGCTCTTCGCTGGTCTCCTCATCGGGAGCGGGTTCGGGACCGCAATCGTCCAAGTGTCGGGAACGGATCCGACGCAGGACATCCTCCCGAGGATCCTCGCCCTCAATGCGGGATCATTGAGCAGGATCGGCCCGCTCTGGTCGCAAGCGATCGCCACGGGCGCCGGCGCGGTCGCGGCGCTCAGTGCGCTCGGCGTGGTCATCCTTGTGTTCCTCCTCGCCGTCCTCTGGTTCGCGGTGATCGGCACGAACGCGCTCGTGCTCGCCGGCGAGCACATCGCGCGAGCGAAGGCAATCCCCCGTGACCTCCGGCAGCGCGCGCAGGCGCGGTTCTGGCCGACCCTCACCATCCACCTCATCGCGAAGGTGGTGACGGTCGCACTCCTCACCGCATGGGGTTCCGTGCTCACCGCGACTGCGTTCGCCGAAACCTCGCGTGCGACCGTCCGCGGGATCATCGCGTTCGTCGTCACCGCACTCCTCCTCACCGTGGTGCACATCGCGACGCCGTACGCGATCGCGGGTGTCACGCTCGATCGACGCGGTGCGCTCACCGCGTTCCGCGAGGCGCTCACGCTCCTCCGTGACCGTTGGCTCATCAGCGTCGAGGCATCGCTCCTCCTCACCGCCGCAAACTTCCTGAGCATCGCCGCGTGGGCCGCTGGCAGCCTCGTCCTCGCGCTCCCGTTCCTGTTCCTCGGTGGCATCGCGATCGCGAACGGGAATGGTGCGATCCTCACCATCGCCATCGTCGCGGGTATCACCGTGCTCGTCGCGTACCTCGTGCTCATCGTCATGGTCTTCACGACGTTCCTCATGACCGCCTGGACGCTCCTCTACCTCCGACTGACCGGCGAGGGGGAGGAGCCAGAGGCGTGGCTCACCCGCGTCACTGCGCGACGCGGAAAATGAGAATTGCCCTAATTGATCTAATTACTCTAAATAAATTCCAAGCACCAAATCCCAACAATTGGGCATTGGGTATTGATTAGGTCAATTAGAAATTAGAGTAATTAGAAATTTCCACTTGTGTCCTCCATCGACGACCTTCTGAAGAAACGCGGAGCAGGAACGAGCGGCGGTGCCCCGAAGGTTACCTCCGATGCTGTTGCTGAGAAGTTCGCGGAGAAGATGCGGCAGCTCGAGCTCTCCGCGAAGGAGCGCGAGGTCGAGGCGCACGCGAAGGCGCTCGGGGTCGGGTACATCAACCTCAAGGGGTTCCCGATCGGACCGGAGACGCTCATCTCTATCCCGCGGGAGCAGGCGGAATCCCTCAAGGCGATCTGCTTCCTGAACACCGAGACGGAGATCCGCGTCGGCGCGCTGAACCCCAGCGATGAACGGGTGAAGGAGCTCGTCTACCAGCTCGGCGAGCGCCACCACGCCGACGCGCGCGTGTACGCGATCTCGGAGGAGAGCTTCCACCACGCCTCCAAGCTCTACGATGCGCTTCCGCAACCCCGGGCGCTCGAAACCGGCGTGACGATCACGGAGGCAGACCTCGAGCGCTTCAAGCAAGAGCTCACGAACCTCAAGGTTCTCGAGGAGAAGGCGCGGACGGCGTCCATCTCCGATCTCGCGACGCTCATCATCGCCGGGTCCATTCAGGCGCGCTCCTCCGACATCCATATCGAGGCGGAGGAGAAGCAGATCGCGCTCCGGTACCGCATTGATGGCGTGCTCCGGCAGGTCGCGGCGATCCCGAAGGAGATCTGGCCGCGGCTCATCAGTCGCATCAAGCTCCTCTCAGGGTTGAAGCTCAACGTCTCTGACATCCCGCAGGACGGACGGTTCACCATCGCGTTGACGAAGGACAAGATCGATGTCCGCGTCTCGACGCTCCCGACCGCATGGGGTGAGAGCGTCGTCATGCGGCTCCTCATGTCGTCGGTCGCCGGGCTCCAGTTCGACCAGCTCGGCGTCCGTGGGCGCGCGCAGGAGCAGTTGAAGACCGAGGTCGAGCGGCCGAACGGCATGATCATCACGACCGGACCGACGGGATCCGGGAAGTCGACGACGCTCTACGCGATCCTGAACAAGCTCAACGACCCAGAGACGAAGATCATCACACTCGAGGACCCGGTCGAGTTCAAAATTGCCGGCGTCAACCAGAGCCAGATCGATCCGTCGCGGGAGTACACGTTCGCGAAGGGGCTCCGCTCCATCCTCCGTCAGGACCCCGACGTCGTCATGGTCGGCGAGATCCGCGACCTCGAGACCGCGGAGGTCGCGATCCAAGCCGCGCTCACCGGCCACCTCATGCTCTCGACCATCCACACGAACTCTGCCGCCGGCGCGATCCCCCGCTTCCTCTCCATGGGCGTGAAACCGTTCCTCCTCGCACCGGCGCTCAACGCGGTCATCGGCCAGCGACTCGTCCGCCGCATCCACGAGGACTGTAAGGCGGAAGACCAGCTTTCACCGGAGCTCCTCGAGCGGGTGAAGGGCATCATCGCCTCGCTTCCAGAGGATGAACGGAAGGTACGGGAGGCGAAACCACTACAATTTTGGAAAGGCAAAGGCTGTGAGGGGTGTCACGACACCGGCTACAAGGGTCGCATGGGCATCTACGAAGTCTTCACCATGTCGAAGGAGATCGAGACGATCATCCTCTCCGCGAACGTCTCAGAGTACCAGATGCAGGAGATCGCCGTGAAGCAGGGGATGGTCACCATGGTCCAGGACGGCATCTTGAAGGCGCTCGACGGGATCACGACGGCGGAAGAGGTGTTCAGCGTGGCGGAATGAGGAGCGGGACTTGACGGTCAACGCGGGTTCCGATACGGTAGCGGGCACCCCAGGAAGGGAGGTGTGCCATGGACCAGCAGGCTCTTTCCACCGCGAACATCCGCGCTGCGCTGACCGCACGGCGTGACCGGATCGTCGCGGCGCTGCGGGATCCGACCACGCCGGCGGTGCTTCGGAAGATCAAGGAGTGGTCGGAGCTCCCCGCAGTCGATGCGGCGCTCGAGCAGCTCGATCGAGGGCGATACGGTCGATGCGTCGATTGCGACGAGGCCATCGCTCCCCGACGACTCGCCATCCGACCAACGGCGATCCGATGTACGCGCTGCCAGACCGGACAGGAGGTGAACGCCCGTGACGACCCAGATGACGCGAGCAGAGTGGAGGGCGTGGACGCAAGGACTCCGACGGGGTGCTGATGCGCTCGCGGCAGCGATCCACGCCGCCGGAGCGCGCGCCCTGACCGACGACCTCGACGCGCAGTTCTTCACGATCTGGCGCGAGACGATCCACGACTGTTTCCGCACGCACGCGGAGTACGACTGCACCCGGTGGTGCTGGCTCCGGCAGTCGCGCGAGGAACAACTCGCGCGCTTCCACGGACGCCTGAGCTTCTCCTGGTTCCGCCAGCTCTTCGTCGATGCGCTCGACGTCCACTGCGAACGCGCGGCGTCCCCCGCCGCAGCGAAGACCTAGGACGACCCCGACCGCGGTTGGGGTCGTCTTCCTGTCTCCAAGCCCTTACACCATCGCCCGGAGTGCATCGACGAGCTGCCGGACACGCGGGAGGTTTGCGCGGAATGCGGGGATCGATGCAATATCAGCCTCGCCGATCGCCCACTGAAGCTCGAGGAGGGTTCGTGCGTCGATCGCGAGCGCATCAGCGTACGGTTCGATCCGGCGTTCGATCACCTCATCGAGGATCCGCTCGCGCTCCTGCGGTGTCTGCGCATCCAGAAACGGTTTGGCGATGTAGCCGAAGTAATCGTGGGAACGAAGGAGCGCCGCGATGAGTGAACGCGCGCGGTCGCTGAGGTCACCGAGGACTGGCGTGATCTCCTGGAGAAGTTCCACGGATGCGGTGGTGTGCGCGGGTCCCGAGCGCCGCGCCTTCCCGAGATCGTGCGTGAGCGCCGCGAGACGGACGACCACCGCTGACGACGTTGCCATCTCCTCCGGGAGCGGAAATGTGCGAATGCGATCGGTGGCGATGCGCTGGAGGACGTCATATGTGTGCTCGAGCGGATTCCGATCACCATGCGCGCTCCCCTGCGATGCGCGTTCGAGCTCCGAGAACGCCGGCAACGTGACGAGCGGCGTGCGAAACGCATCGTACGTCCCGAGCTGTGTGCGGAACGCTCCATCGCTCGCATCGGATCGGAAGATGGTGAACGCATCCTCGCCTCCTCGCTCTGGCGGAGTCGACGTCGTTCGTGCTGGCGGGACATCCGGCCGAAGCATACCACCAACCATCACACCAAACGGTACGCCCGCCAAACGAATTGCGGACGTCGCTCATCGGGATCCTCTGGGGTGACGGTATCCTCTCCTGAAACCGCCTCATCTGGAAAGAGTTGTCGCGGGAACCGCAGGAGGAGGTACCGCATCTGACTGGGTTGGAGGTCTCCTGCGACCGCGCGAACGAACATGCGGTTCGCGCGCGTGATGCCGGCCAGGCCACTATCGGCAACACTCCGTACCTCGAGTCCTCCCGGTGAAAACGCGACGATCGCGGTGAGCACCCTCGGACGGGCTCTCCCCTCAAGGGCGATCGCAAGCCCCTCACCCTGTGGGCCGAACACTGCGGAGTTCCCCTGCGCTCCCACCGGGCGCGATATCGGGAGCGGCAACTCCCGCATGCGGGATCGAAGGACGTGCGCGGGATCATCCTTGCGGACGAGCAATCCCTCGTGTTCCACCGCGCGGAGGGCTTCCCGGTACGGTACGTGCTCTGCGTGGATCAACGGCACCATCGCCTCGAGCTGTTCGAGCACGATCCGCATGTCCTCCTGCTGTGCATCGGGGTCCGAGAGTGTATCGAGCGCAGCGAAGCGCTCCATGAGGCGCTGCATGACCGGCGGATCGAGGCCATCGTCGAGGCGCGCGCTCGGCTGCGGTGGCGTGCCCGGCTCCCAACGTTCTGCAGCGGTGATCGACGGGGTCATACAATGCGGACGACACGAGTCGTATGGTCACGAGTCTTCTGGCTGAGCGTAACACGAATCGCGCGTCCTGGCAATCGCCGCTGCATGCGCTCCCCCCACTCGATCGCAACGATGGTGTCTGGACGCCCGACCCATTCGAGGAGCCCGATCGCTTCGAGCTCGCGCGTGTCGTGGATGCGGTAGGCATCAATATGAACGAAATGACGCAAAGTCTTTAGTCCAGAGTCGTTAGTCGTAAGATGGTGACGCGGTCTTTTCCTAACAACGAACGACTTACGACCATCGACTGCGTGAACGCGCATCAAGACGAACGTGGGACTTGTGATACGGCCGCGTACCCCGAGTCCCCGCGCAAGTCCGCGGACGAACACGGTCTTCCCTGCCCCGAGCTCGCCGGTGAGGAGGATGACCTCACCACCGCGGAGGGTCTTCGCGAATCGCTCCGCAATGCGCTCTGTCTCTCGCTCGTTGTGGCTCAGGAGCGCCTCCGATTTCATAGGATGCGTCGTGGCAACATCGGGTTGATCCTCGTTACGACTTCGTAGTTGATCGTCCCAATCTTCTCCGCGAGTTCATCCACGGTGACCTCCTCACGACCCTGTCGCCCAATGAGCACTACTTCATCTTCGAGCCGAACACGCGGCACGTCAGTCACATCCACCATGATCATGTTCATGCAGACACGCCCAATCACCTTGCATCGGTGACCGCGGATGAGTACGTCGCCGACGCTCGAGAGCTTTCGATCGTATCCGTCCCAGTACCCAACCTGGAGCACCGCGATGCGCGTCCGCCGACGGACGCGCTCCGTGCATCCGTACCCCACCGGAGCGCCCCTCGGCACCCAGTGCATCGGCCCGACAATCGTCTTCCACGTGAGCACTGGATGAAGGACGATGTGTGGGCGATCGATCTCAGAGCGAAGTCCGAGTGCGAGCGCGGCGGCGGTAGGGCTTTGCCTGCTGCCGCGCGTAGTGCGAGGACGAGCGACCTCGGTGGAGGGAGAGGTGTACTGCGGGGAACCGGGGGGTTCCCTGCAGATTTTCGACGGCCACAAGCCGTACAGCGCGATCCCCGTCCGGATCAGATCGAACCGCGCGTCCGGTAACAGCATCGCCGCCGCGCTCGCGGATGCATGACGGAGGAGCCGTCGACCCGCAATGCGTTCTGCAGCACGAACTGCCCCACCGAATCGTCTGAGCTGGAGGCGCGCGAACCCATCCGGACCTGTATCCTCAACGTCCGCCAAGTGGGTCGAGATACCTTCAAGCGTGAGCCCGCGTGATCGTTCAATCAGCCGAACGAACGCGGGGAGCTCCCGCGCGGGAACCCCCTGTCGCTGCGTCCCGGTCTCCACCTTCACGTGAACGGACACCATCCGTCGGAGTGACCGCGCTGCGGCCGCGAGTGCACGGACGGTCTCCGGCATCGCGACGGTCACACGGGCACCGGTACGAACCACCATGCGTGCGTCGACGATCGGAACATACCCGAGCACGAGCACGGGATTCCATATATGTGCGTCACGCAGCGTGATGGCCTCGGGAATGCTGTCCACCCCAAACCATCCTCCGTGTCGTCCTCCCCCTCTTGCAGAGGGGGAGCGAGAGGGGGTGCCACCGAATGCACGATCGCGAGCAATGATGGACGCGACCTCTCGAACCCCATGCCCATACGCATTCGCCTTCACGACCGCGCAGAGCACGCGCTCCGGGCCCGCGATACCACGGAGCGTCCGGACGTTCTCACGCAGCGCTTCTTTTGAAATTTCAATCCACGAACGGTGCATAGACGAGAACTACGAATACGAATCCGTACGAATATACGAAGGGGCGATTCTGCGCGCTGCATCCGGCCAATGATTCGTATATTCGCTCCATTCGTATTCGTAGTTACCCGAGTTCCCAATTCGCGTCCACGTCGAGCGCCTGCCACGGCGTCTGCTCGCCGAGGAGGAGACGCACGCCGCCGGCCGCGGCGATCATCGCGGCGTTGTCGCCAGTAAAAGAGGTAAGAGGTAAGAGGTAAGAGGTAAGAGGTAGACGTTTGTGAATTGCGGTACCGAGTTGCTCGCGGAGCAAACGATTCGCGGCGACGCCGCCGCCGAGGAGGACGGTCTTCGCATGGTAGTGTTCCGCCGCCGCAATGGTCTTCGCAGCGAGGACATCGACGACCGCGGCCTGGAACGACGCGCAGACATCGCCAACAGATCCTTTATTTTTGATTCGTGATTCCTGTTTCTCCACCAAGTATCGCACCGCCGTCTTCAATCCTGAAAATGAAAATCCAAAATCCCCCGAATCCATCATCGGCCTCGGGAAATCGAACGCCGTCGGATTCCCCCGCTCCGCCGCTCGCGCCACCGCCGGTCCTCCAGGGTAACCGAGCCCGAGTAGCTTCCCCACCTTATCGAACGCTTCCCCCGCCGCATCGTCCCGTGTCGCGCCGATGCACTCGTACTTCCCCCACCCGCGCATGAGGAGGAGTTCGGTATGTCCACCAGAGACGATGAGCGCGAGCGCGGGAAAGCTGAGAGATGAGTCCCCTCCCCTTAGGGTAAGGGGAGGATGGGAGGGGTTACGGGCGACTCGTAACTCCCCCTGACCCCCTCTTACTCTAAGCGGGGGGTTCGGCAACAGCGCTGACATCACATGACCTTCGATGTGGTTCACTGCGATGAGCGGCTTCTCCCACGCGTACGCAAGCGTGCGAGCGGTCTCCGCACCGACCGTGAGCGACGTGATGAGGCCCGGCCCCGTCGTCACCGCGATCGCGTCAAACGAATCTTGGTACCGCGTACCATCCCACGGTCGTTTTCGGATTTCGGATTTCTCCGCCAGAGGCGGATCCGCCTTTGGAGGAGGATTTCGGATTTCCGCGCATGCTGCCTGCACGACGGGCAGCATCGCGGCGACATGCTCCCTCGCCGCAACCTCTGGCACGATCCCTCCATACTTCGCATGGGTCCGCACCTGCGATGCGACGACGTTCGACTGAACGTCGAATGACACCTGACCCCTCACGCCTGACACTTGACCACGCACGTCAACGATTGCCGCAGCGGTCTCGTCACAGGACGTCTCAATGCCGAGCACGCGGACGCGTCCCGCGAAGCCTCGGCGGAGTTTGGTGGTGTCTTCCGTTCGCTTCATATGCTCCTTGCCCCATGCTACCATCTCCCCAGAGCGTTCTCGGACGCTACGCTGGCCGATCGCCACTCGCCACTCGTAACTTGTCACTCATCACTCGCCTTGGCCCCCATCGTCTAGCTCGGTCTAGGACACCGCCCCTTCAAGGCGGGAACACCGGTTCGAATCCGGTTGGGGGTATTGGTTCTGCGCCCGAGGCGCACCCGCCTGGGGCGGGGATTCCCGCCGGGGGTACTCTGAGATCAGTACTATGCCATCCATCTTCCCGCGTCAGACCGCTCAATTCCCAACCCCAACGATCACGACGGACGAGTACACCATCCCTCTCCTCCATCCAGACAAGTGGCTCGAGGAGGCGGCAGAGGGCGAACTCTCCGTTGACGTGTACGAGACGCCGGGGCAGTTCGTCGTCCAGTCGACGCTCGCCGGTGTTCGTCCGGAGCACCTCACGCTCTCGCTCCAGCGCGACCTCCTGACGATCCGAGGCGAGCGCTCATCTTGCGTCCCGCACACTGATGATGCGAAGTACTTGACGCAGGAGTGCTACTGGGGTAAGTTTTCGAGATCGATCCTCTTGCCAGAGACCGTTGATGTCGCCCGCGCAACCGCAACGCTCAAACTCGGCGTGCTCACCATCGTGCTGCCGAAGTTGATTGAGCAGACGGACATCGCAGTTGATGCAATCGAGTGATCAACCCATCGTGCTGCGCCATTGCTCCATTGTTCCATTGCTCCATTGTTTCCCGGAGAGAAACCGATCTCACTGTGGGGACCAATAGCAATGAAACAATGAAACCATGAAGCCATGAAACTCGTGATTGACCGTTTCGAGGGAGATCGCGCCGTCCTCCGGACGAACGCGGGCCAAGAGCTCGTCGTGCCGCGTGGAGAGATTCCTGCGCATGCACACGAGGGCGATGTCCTCGCTGTCTCATTCGGCACCGATGGAGGGGCAACGGATGCACGCACGCAACGCGCAAAAGATGTGCTGAATGAGATACTCGGAAACGAGTAGCTGCTATGCCAACAAGGAAACATCGTCAACTCGTCTCCCACGTCCTCGGCTGGACCATGTTCGGCGCGTCCGTCATTCTGCTCCTCGGATCGGTCG
>CAZPCZ010000028.1:0-16282 GCA_964585225.1 uncultured Gammaproteobacteria bacterium | reverse complement strand
GTCTTCACCTTCATCGAGTACGTCCCTTCAGAACACTGCGCGAAGTTTCCACCCGCGGTGCCGAAGGCGTTCACGAACGCGCCATCGGGACAGGTCCCGGTGATCGTTCCGAAGTCGCCGGCGGTCGCCTGAATGTTCTTTCCGGTTGCAGAGGATCCCGAGACGATGACGGTCGTGCAGCCGACTTCTCCGTACGACGGCGCATGTGCCCGGACATTCCACGTCCCATCCCCGACGTAGAGCGTGTAGTTCCCGCTCGAATCCGTCGGCGAGTTGCGCCAGCCGCCAGCCGGGCTGAAGCTCGTGCAGGATCCTCCCGCGACGATCCGCTCGCCGCTCACGCCCGCGTACTGGATTCCATTCCCGGACTCGTCAAGGACTTGTCCGGAGATGGTGGTCGAGCTCTTCGCGAGTTTGATCGTCACCTGGGTCACCGTTGCGCCCTTCTGCTGCACGGTGCCATTCGTGAGCACGGTGACCGCGACGGGGTCGCCCGGCGGCAAGCCCGGACCATTCGCGCTGATCTCATACTCTCCAGGTGTCACCTTGAGCGTCGCAATGCCGTTCGAGTTCGTCTGGGCGAATCCGCCGAAGCACGGGGTGAATTCTCCCGACGTCGCATTGAAGCAGCCGAGCGGCATGGCGTTCACGTAGACGTTCGCAATGCCGGTGCCCTTGCTCGCGGTGCCGCAGTTCGACGCATCATTCGTGCCGCCATCACACACGTTCACCGTAATCGTGTTCGATGCGGCGTTGAGGGTGAAGGTGATGCCCGCCGGGTTGGTCCCCGCGACCACGTTGACGCGCTGCGAACGTGGCGGCAGGAAGTCGAACGTCGGCGTCGGTGGAGGACCGCCACCCGAGAATGCGGAGAAGTCCATGTGCGGACCAACGCTGCAGTCATACGTCTTGCCGCCGAGGAGCTTCATGGTTGCCGTGCCGTTCCCGCTCCCGTCCAGCGTGACGACCTTCATGATCGGCGCCGAGAACTGGAAGTCGCTCGCTCCCGCCATGCAGAAGACGTCCAGCTGTTTCGACGCGAGCGCCGCGGAACCGGTGAGGGTGACGGAGAGTGATTGCCCCGCAGAGGTGAGGTCGGTGAAGTCGAAGTCCACGTTCGTTACGTTCCCGCCGCTCACGGAGATGTTCTTCCATGCGTTTCCGCCCATGATGTCCCCGAGCGTGGTTGGATCTGGCGGGAGTCCGCAGCCGTACTGACCGTCCGAGAGGCCGCTGATGGTCCACGCGCCCTGCGCATCGGTCGTCGTCTCCTGGTGGCCCGCGAACACCGCATTGGTTCCGCCGACGACGAATCCGCCCATCTGGTCACAGAACACCTTCATGCTCGCAATCGGAACATCCACCAGCGCCCCGTCCGCGCAGTCACCATCAGCCGTGGCAGATTTACAGACCCGACCGGAGATCGAGCGGCTCCCGCCCTCCTGGATCGAGAACGGTGCGGGATTGATCGTCTCGCCCTGCTTGATGCCGTTCGCGTCCTTCACGATGATCGTGATGCGCTTGTCGCTGATCGGGATCGTCGGCGTCGTGATACGGTCGAGCTCGAAGCGAATCATGTCGCCACTCGCGATCGCCGCCGTCCCGGTCGTCACCGTGCAGGTTTTTGACGCGGCGACGCACGTTGCGCTCGAGATGACCGGAACATTCGCCGCCGGACCGTTGAGATCCTTGTTGAGCCACGAGTTTGCTGCCGGGACCGCGCGCGTTGCGCCGGTCGTCCCGTCGGCCGCGCTCGTTCCGGTGTACGTGAACCCATCGGGGAGTGTCAGCGTGAACGTCGAGCCCGCGGCGAGCGCAGCAGGCGCCTTGAACTCACACTCGATCGGGGTCGACTTGTTCGTGACGCGCGTCTTCGGCTCGCAGCGCTGAGGGGATTCCCAGAACGTCGCGAAGTTCGTGCCGGTGTGGAAGTTCGTCGTGCTCCCCGCGCTCCCGAGGTTCCCGCCCGTCGCCGACGCGAGCTGCACAACACACTTGCCAACGTTCCGGCTGCTCGTCGTGTCCATCGCGTTCCCGGCAAGGTCCACGGCGTTCGTGACGGTCACTTGGACCTGCTGAGTTGCGGTGAAGCCGAGGCCTTGAATTTCGAGCTCCCGGAATTCTCCGTTGTAGAGTGCGGCCTTCCCGGTGAGGTTCACGTTCGTCGTGTTGCCGTCCACGATCGTCGCGACCGCGACGTTCGCCGTCACGACGTTCCCACCCGAGATGAGGTCTCCCGAGCGGATCGGCTCGTTGAAGTGGACGACGAGCTTGTTGTTATCAGCATCACAGTAGGAGACCTGCGGGCCACCGGCGAGGAGGTCCGTCGCCGCGCCCGTCGTGAAGCAGGTGGTCGAACTTGAAGTTGTCTCGAACGCATTCCCCACCGTATCCTTCGCGCCACTCCCGCCGCCGACCACCTCGATACAGTACCGTGTGCTCGCCGCAATCGCGTTGGCCGCGACCGGGGAGATACGGAAGGAACGCTCGAAGTTGTCGTACCGCGTTGCGAAATTCGCAGCGGTGGTGAGTCGTGGGTCACCCGATTCGCATCCCAACGTCCCGGCAGTGGAGTCCGTGCACAGACGGATGGTGCTCAGCGAGAGTGTGGATGGGTCCATGTCTTTCGAGAAGAAGACGCGGATGTCGTCGAGTGGCGATGGCGTCGCCGCATTGGCGGGGATCGTCGGTGCAGTCGTTCGGAGTACCGGCAGCGAAGCATCTGAGCCAGTGCCGGTGGTGAACCGAATGCAGCGGTCACCGGGAAGCCCGATATTCTGCTTGTTCTGCGCGGTGGATCGGACGCAGAAGTCGTATGACGTGCTCGCCTCGAGGTTCGAGGCGGGGTTGACGGTGAGGATGCGGGGGCCAGATGCCCACGTGAGCACGCACACAGTATTCGACGTGCACACCTCGGTCGCCGGCACGTTGTTCACGATTTTCTTGACGCTCACGTTCGCAACATCGTCAATGCGGTTCATCGCACCCGCATTGTCCGTCGCATTCTTCATGTCGCACTCCGGGCCAAGGCAGAAGGTGGCCGCGAGGTTGGCATTCGTCCCGACGCCCGTGGCGTTTGGCGGCGGGGTCTGGCTCACGAGGTTTGGTCCAGTGAGGTTTCCACCGCCTCCACCACCGCCGAATCCGCCGGTCTTGAACCGATAGACCTGCGCGGAAATTGCGTTCCCCGACGCATCAATGACTCCCGTCCCAATACGAAACTCATGCCACGTATTCGTGGCAAGCGAGGCGGCTGGCGTGCACTCAATCTTCGTGTTGCTGAGGGTGAGTGCCGGGGACGCGCAGAGCGTGCTCCCCACCGTTGCGCATGCGGTCGTTGCCGCGCCCGCCGACGTCGTCGCGGTCTGGTCCGCACCGGTGCACGCTTTGAGTGTCACCGTGGTCGAGTTGATTCGGGACGGCACGAGCGCCTCATCGAAGACACGATCAACGATCGCATCCGGTGGAGCGCCCACCTGTCCATCCGGCGGGCCGCCAGCACCCGCAATCGGCGCGGTTGAATCTGCCGCAGCGGTGGTGAAGGTGAACGTGTCCGACGTGTACGCGGTGAGGGTCGGGGAGTTCGCGCTCGTCGCGACTGCGTTTGCGCCGAGCGACACCGTGAACTGGTCGGTGTTGTCGATCCCCGCCCCCGTCTGCACGACGACGATCCAGGTACTGCCACCGCTTCCCAGTGCCACCGCAGTGTTCCCATTTCCGCTATTTCCATCGGTGTCTGCGGGAATGGGTACTGCAGATCCAACAGCCGGCATGGCAAAGCCGCACTGCTTGAACGAGGTGTTTCCGGCGAGCGTGGTGCTCGACGTGCAGGCCGCCGCATTCGAGTAGAGCCGCAACGCATCAAGCTCACCCACGACAAGTCCGGAGACAGAGTTTACCGTGATCGCGATGGATGTGAGTGTCTCCGAAGCCGTTCCGGTCAGCGTCACTGCGGCGATCGGGGTTTCCCCAGCAGTTCGAAGCGACGTCTTGTAATCGCTGATTCCATCGGTCGTGGGCGCAGTCGCAGTGACCGCCGCAGACGCGGATGGCACCTTGATCAAGAACGAGAGGCCGATGGACCAGGCGATCGTCGACACGATCGTGGTCCAGATGACGAGCCGCCGCACGGGGTCTGCCCACGTGCGCGGGAGCGATGAGGTGAACATACGGTGAGTGAAAAAAGTGACGAGTGAAGAGTTATGAGTGAAGAGTTTACGGGTGAACGATAAATGTGAACGTAAATCTACGGATCCCTCGACGCGGAGGATCCGTTGTGAAGGTGAATGGATGATTGGCGAGGATGACGTGTGTGTGGAACATTCGAATGCTGCGAATGTCATCCGAATGCCGCGAATCCCGAACATTCGGAGCATTCGGATCAATTTGTAGATTCGGATGTTCTCCTCCGCTCGACCATTCCCGGGTTTGGGGAGTAGAGCTTGTTGCGGATTCGCCAGCGATCCACGTACTGGCCGATGCCCTTCCGATCGAGCTTGCGCTGCGTCGTCGCCTGTTTTTGTGACCACTCGAGGAGGCTCTCGAACGCGAGACGGTAGCGACCGCGGACGACCACGTACCGAATTTGTTGATCCTTGATCGCACGGCGAATTGTCTGTCCGGACACCCCGAAGAGCCTCGCGGCTTCGGAGACGGACACCCGAACCATGGACTCCGTTGATCTCCCGGTCACGTTCCTCGCCGCCATAGTCCCATTGATTAGTTATTCTACAGCAGTTCCTTGATGTCGTTACCTGTGGACACCGTCGAGCATGTCGCGACCGCAACATTATTGATGATGATTCGATGTACCAATGTTGTGTCTCTTCCGGCACCACGTATAGAATAGCACGATAGTGTAACCAAAATGCAAAAATGTGTACATTTTGAGCTGGTATTGAGACAAAATGTCCATCTAACTCGCATCGTTTGGTAACGATAGCGTGCTAAAAAATGATCGTCTGCCTCCATTGACACTTGCTCAGCTCTGTTCGTACTGCTACACTCTTCGTCACTTACGCTCAATGGTAAGGTGTTACGATTCTCATCAAATTTAGGCAGTTCGCATGGTGAACAATCAGCACTATCCACAGGCAGAGGACCTTAACCTTGAGCACTTCTTCCAGGAGCATCGGAGGGTGCTCGAGAGGTTCATCGCATCGAGAGTTGGGGCGACTGGTGACGTGGACGATCTCGCATCCGACGTATTTTGTACGTTCATTGAGTACCGCCGACGCAACCCAGATCGACGAGTGATCCACCCTCGCGCGTTGATGTACAAGATCGCTCGGGATCGCATCGCAGACCATTTCATCCAACGATCGAAGGTCCGTGAGATTCCGATCGAGGAAGCACCACAGCTCCCTACGCACAGCTCACTCATCGTGGATGTCGATGCGAAGCGAGATTTGGACACCACGCTCGATGCACTCCGGGACATTCACGATACCTACCGAGAGGTCATTATCCTCCATGCGAACGTCGGCCTCACCGTCAGGGAGATCGCTGAGATGATGGAGAAACCGCCCACCCACGTCCGCGTCCTCCTCTTCCGCGCCCGTCGTGCACTCAAGCGTGCCTTGAAGCAGCGGGGCGCATTCGACGAAACGGATTCGCGCGATTCGTAAATTCGTACAGAATTCGTACATTCGTACCCACATAACAACTCATGCACAAGTCACTCGACTACTACCTCCACCTCCTCCGAGACTACGACCCGCTCACCGAGGAGCAGCATGCCGCCATTGGAGCCCGCATCCGTCGCGAGGTCATTGCTCGCTACGGGCGGTTTGACGTACCGCTTCAAGCTGCAAGCCCCAAGCTGCAAGCTCCAAGCTTCGAGCGTGGTACACTGTCCCTCCCGCTTGCCCTCCGAAGCTTTAGCGTAGGACGGGCGTTCGCGTTTGCGGCGATTGCGGTTGTTGCGGTCGGTGTGACGGTCGCGGTGCAGCGCAGCGGGTGGGGGTTGAGGCGGTCGCCGGTAGCGGAGAGCCCCCGCGTCGCGCCACCGTCAGAGATCGTGGCGAGCGCTGCGCCGATTGTGCCGGGGAGTGGGGGTGCGGTGAGCGTCTTCACCATCGTTGAGAATCAAGAATTACGAATGAAGAATCAGGGGCCAACGACCGGCGCGCAGCCGCCGGCGGTGCGTCGCGTGCGACGCGGGCGGCCGCTCAACCCCGCAGCGGGGGTGTTCTCGCAGTGGGCGGATGGCGTGTTCTCGGAGGAGGAAATGCTCCAGAGCGGCCGGGAGGGGAAGAACGTGTTTAGCTCATAGGGCCAGTACGTGGGTGAGCGAGGGCAGTCCCCAGGATGGGACCTTCCTCGCTCCCTCGCGTATCGAGGGTAGTACCGAACGGGTAGTGGTAAAAGGTCGAACTCGCAGGTGCGGGGGCTGCTATCCGACACCCGAAAGGGGAATTGATTACACAGACCACAATCTGGATATGAGTAGCGCATTCGCAATTGGGAAGCGCTCGCTGACGTGGTCCGTCGTCGTGGCCACGATCGCCTGGTCCATGGGGCTCTCGTTGCTCATCGCGCCGCTCGCGGCGCGCGCAGCGTTGCCCGCGGCCGGTGGGCTCATCAAGGGCTCGCTCCCGGCGGTCTACTACTACGGCTCGGACAGCAAGCGCTACGTCTTCCCGAACGAGAAGACGTACAAGACGTGGTATGCCGATTTCTCCGGCGTGACCACCGTAACGGACGCAGAGCTCGCGAGCGTCGCGATTGGCGGCAACGCCACGTACCGCCCGGGGGTCAAGATGGTGAAGATCACCACAGACCCGAAGGTGTACGCGGTGGGCGCCGGTGGCACGCTCCGGCACATTGCAACGGAGGCGGTCGCATCCGCACTCTACGGCGCGAGCTGGGCCTCCATGGTGGAGGACGTCCCAGACGCATTCTTCGTGAACTACACGCTCGGCGCAGCGATCAACGCGGCAACGGACTGGAGTCCGGCAGCGGCGACCGCAGCAGCCTCGAACATTGGTGTGGACAAGGGTCTCGGTGGGGCGGCGGCAGCGCCGGCAGTCCCAGCGGGTCCGGCAGTCCTCACCGCATCGGATGGTGGGTCACCCGGCAACGCGACGATCCCGTACAACGCGACGGACGTCATCTTCGCGAAGGTGAAGCTCACCGGCACCGGCACGTTGACCGCGCTCAAGGTGACGCGGACCGGCCTCGCGCGTGACGCAGACCTCACGGGCGTCAAGCTCTACGACGGCTCGACGCAGCTCGGGACGACGCAGACGCTCAACGCGTCGCACCAGGCGGCGTTCACGGGTCTCGCGATCGCGGTGAGCGGTGAGAAGATCCTCACGATCGCCGGCGACATCTCGAACGTGAACGCGGGCGACATCGTCCAGTTCGGCGTCGAGGCAGGGAGCGACATCACGCTCTCGTCCGGTTCCGTTGGCGGGACGTTCCCGATCCGGGGCGGCCAGATGACGATCTCATCGGTCGCAATCGGCACGGCGACGCTCTTCCGCGGCGCGGACATGCCGACCTCTGATTCTGAGGTCGCGCCGGACGCAGTGGACTTCCGCTTCACGCAGGTTCGCATCCAGGCGGGGTCCGTGGAAGACCTCACGGTGCGGCAGATCGTCGCGATCCAGTCCGGCACAGCGACGACGTCCGACGTGAAGGATGTCAAGCTCGTGAACGACAAGACGGGCGCGGTGATCGGCTCGGCAGCGACGTTGCCGTCGAATGGCCGCGTCGTATTCGACAACCTCAGCGTGTCCATCCCGAAGGGGACGGATCTCAACCTGTCCGTCAAGGCGTCGCTCTCCGGTGGGTCGAGCTCCGGCCGCACGGTCGGATTCGAGCTCCACGACGGCGTCGCATACACGATCCGGGTCGTCGGGAACACGTACGGGTTCGGCGTGACGCCGGCTCGGAACGACTTCTGTACGACCACGGGCGTGACGGGCGGTGCCTGTCAGCGGCAGACCGTCAGCCAGGGCACGCTCCGCGTCGCGCGCGCAGCGAGCTCGCCGGCGACGGGGAACGTCGCGCAGGGTGGTACCGCGGTCTCGCTCCTCGCCGTGGACTTCACGGTGACGGGTGAGGAGGTGCGGATCACGAGCCAGAACTGGGACCTCACATTCGGCACGATGGTCTGCTCTGAGCTCACAGCGGTGACGCTGTACAACAGCGCAGGGCTCGTCGTTGCGGGTCCGCAGGACTGTGCGAATAACACGGTCACGTTCACGGACTCGATGACGGTGCCGATCGGGACGAATTCGTACACGCTGAAGGCGAACATCGCGCAGGCGACGAGCGGCAACGACACGGTGCTGGCGACGCTCGACGTCTCTGAGTTCACCGTCCGCGGTGTGAATTCCGGGAAGACGACGACGGTCCAGACGACGACCGACGTGGCCGGGAACACGCAGACGGTTCAGGCCGCAGCGCTCGTCGCGACGACCGGCGCGACCCCGATTGCGGGCTCCGTGGTTGCCGGCGTGCAGGACTTCACGTTCGCGAATATCATCCTCGATGCGTCGAGCGGTGGGGAGGACGCGAAGGTGACGGAGGTCAAGGTGACCGACGCAACTGGCGCGTCTGCACTCCCGAACGACCTCGTGAACTGGGAGCTCTGGGGTGACCTCGACACGTCGGACGCGACGGATACGGTCGCCCGCCTCGAGACGACGAATACGACCGCAGCGGCAACGGCAACGGCGAACACGGCGGGTATTGACTCGACGGTCACGTTCACGCTGAAGACGCCGCTCCGCGTCGCGAAGGCGAAGAGTTCGACGCTCCAGGTGAAGGCGGACGTCATCGCGAGTGCGACGACCGGCACGACGACCGCGTTCGCACACCAGGTGAACCTCAATGCGGCGGCGGATATCACGTCAACCGGCTGGATCACCGCGACGACGATCGCTGAGACGGTGAGCGGCGCGGGTCAGACGCAGATCGTCCGTGCGAGCGGCACGCTCAAGGTGGAGCTTGCGGCGGACACGGCGACTGCCGGCCCGATCGTTGCGGGCTCAAGCGGCGTCTCCATGGTGAAGTACAAGCTCACCTCGGCGTTCGAGGACGTGACGGTCCGCGACATCCCGCTGTTCCTCGCAGATGGGACGACGGGTGCGGGCACGCTCGCGAACATCTCGAAGGCGAAGCTGTACAAGGATGGCACCGCGATCGGCAACACCGCGGGTTACACGTTCGGGAGCACCGGTGCCGTGACGGCGGCGAACCTCGACCTCCGCGTCGTGAAGGACGTCCCGCTCTACCTCGAGCTGAAGGCGGACTTCAACGTGAAGGAGCAGGTGGTCTCCGGCACGCAGGCGCGCCTCGGCTTCGGTGACTCGGACGGGAACGCCTCGACGTGGGGCACGACGCGCACGGGTGCGGCCGGGAACTACAACATCGTCGCGAACGGCCGCGACTCCGGCACGACGGTCACCGTGGCGAACATCGGCAGCACCGGTGCAGCTGGCGGGAACGTGGCTGGCGGTGACTCCTTCGGCGTCTTCGACGGCGTGCTGACGGTTGGCCTCGACGCGAACTCGCCGTCTGGTGTCCAGACCGCGGGGACCGGCAAGGAGATCCTCCGGTTCTGGCTGACGGCGACCGGTGATGAAATCGAGGTGTACGATCTCGGCTTCATCACGAGCGGTTCGGCGACCGGTGGCGACGGGACGGGTCAGATCAGCGGGACGGGCAACGCAACGCTCTTCTCGACCGATCGCGCGACCACGTACGCGGACTGGCTAACGGCCGATGTCACGCAGCCGCTCGATGCGGGGACCACCGGTATCCACGTGAGCTCTGGCGAGAACACCACGAATGATGCAGGCACGGATGGCACGCGCGGCTGGGACACGGTGCTCTCAGTCGGCGCGGGTCAGACGAAGGTGCTCATCCTCGTGGGTGACACGACGGGTGCGGGCGGTGCAACGACGTCAAAGTCGCTGCAGGCACGTCTTGACGATGAAGGCGCGACGGACTCCGGTGTCCAGTGGATGGACATCGAGCTTCAGGGCCTCAACGGCACGAGCTGCCCGGCGGGCACCGTGGACCTCGCGACGGGGAACGAGTGTGTCGTGGACAGCGGGACGCACACGAAGACGCTCCCGGTCAACGGCAACGGCCTGACGTACAACTAAAGATTTGATCTCCTCCCTCGTGCTCGGACCGCGTCTGCAGCGCGGCTCTCAGAGCGCAGGTGGGGACCGCACGGACCCCGGCACTCGCCGGGGTCCCGTGCGTTGTCCACTTTTCACTCTTCACTTTTCACTCTTCACTGGTAGGTAGGCCACCTGCATCGCGCGATGGGAGGGAGGACGACGGCGCAAACAGTCGCGAGGGATCACAAGGGCACTCGTTGCCCCAGGCCACACCAATCGGCCTGCCCGATCCCAGACAACCGTTTCGTGCTCGTCATGCTCCCGACCGTCACTGCGGGGCAGGAGGTCCGATGGCTATCGGACCAAGGATGCATCCCCGCTGCGACATTGGAAGGTCCCTGCAGAACCGACTGATGGACCAGCGGACGGCCAAACCACACGGAACCTCCGAGCAATCGGAGGTTTCGTGGTATGATGACGAGGAGTTGGTTCCCCCTCCTTCCTTGGTCCCCCCTTTTAAGGTAAGAGGGGGCGAGGGGGAGTTACTGGGGCGAGGGGGAATTACGAACCGTTCGTAACCCCTCCCAACCTCCCCTTACCCTACGGGGAGGAGCACAATCCTCCCGACACGAACTCACTATGCGAAAACTGCTCACTGCCGTGATCGCCTTTGTTGCGCTCGCGCTCGGCATCACTATCGTCCACGCAACTCCGACCACGGAGATCGCGGTCACGCCGCATGCCGTGGCGCCGCAGGCAGTCGTCGGCGGGCAGCCGGATGTGCTCAGTTTGGATGTCACGATCACCGCGCCGCGCGGCGACGTGCTCGATGCACTCGTCGTCCGTCAGGAGGGGACGGCCCAGTGGGAGCGTGACCTCACGGAAGTGGTCCTCTGGGCGGATGTCGGCGCGGTTGGATTCCAGGGCGACGGGAGCGATCGTCGGCTCGCGACCGGCGTGTGGGATGCGGCGACGAACGGGTGGGCGTTCGACCGCGTGTTCGAATCGGTCACTGCGGCTGGCACAAGGCTCTTCGTCACTGTGACAACTAGCGATTTGCCGGTTGATCAGACGACGGTGCGGCTGAGCATCCCGACGCACCTCGACGCCGGACTCCCGATGTCGTACGACCGTGGTGATCGTGGGATCTTCCTCCGGACCGCGCGTGTGGCGTCGCTCGCGTCGGTCATTGGCACCGCGGTGCACACCGTGCGTCGGACGACGGCTGACGAGCTTCCACCGATCGTCCGGATCACAGAACCGGTGAGTGATGCGACACTCAACCGAAACTGGCTCCTCATCCGAGGCACTGCGCGGGACGCCGGTGGTTCGTCGGTGAGTCGCGTCCGCATCGGGGTGAACCGCGTCGGGCGCGCGACCACGTGGGTCGAGGCGACTCCAGAGGTCGCCGGCTACCGCACGTGGGAGGTGCGCCTCTTCGACCTCCCGCGCCCGCAGGCATACGAGCTTCGCGTCCAGGCCGAGGATTGGGTGGGGAACAGATCCGCCGTCAGCGCACCCGTGATGATCGCGCTGACGGAGTAAATTTCTCATTACGCTCATTCCCCCTCTTAGGGTAAGAGGGGGCGAGGGGGAGTTACGAGTCGTCGTAACCCCTCCCAACCTCCCCTTACCCTAAGGGGAGGAGCACGCAGGGAATTGATTAGGTCAATGAGAGCAATTAGGAATTAGAAATTCGTCATTGTGCACGTGTTGAGATCTCCTAAACTCATTCTCGTTCTCGGCGCCGTGGTCCTCGCGGCGCTCATCGGTCTCGCGATTCGCGAGTCCGCGATTCGTCGCGCGTCACTCCGGCTGCCACCTGTCGCAGTGAACCTCGCGCCGGAGCGGGTAGAGGAGCTCCGAAAGCAGATCACGGAGAACGAGGCGGAGATCGAACGGAACAGGGACGACTTCAATGCGTACGTGGAGCTCGCGCTCGCGAAGTCGGAGCTCGGGGACCGCGACGGTGCCGCGGAGGTGTACCGGACCATGAACCAGCGGTTCCCGGGGAACTACTTGTCGTTTCAGAACCTCGGGAAGCTCTACGAAGAGACGGAAAAGTACGAGATGGCGGCAGAGCAATTCCTCCTCGCGATTGATAACGCACCGAAGATCGCGCTCATGTACCGGAACCTCGTGAACCTCTACACGTACCACCTGCCATCCCGTGCCGCAGACATCCCGCGCGTGCTCCAGAAGGGACTCGGGGTGATGCCGGGTTCCTTAGACCTCATGGCCATGATGGCCGTCTACTACCGCGACCATGGGCAGCCCGAGGAAGCGATCAAGTGGTACGAGCAACTCCTCGTGTTTGATCAGGAGAATACGACCGCATTGGAGGAACTCAAAGAGTTAAAAGGGAAGAGGTGAGAGGGAGGAGTAGGACCCTCCCAATCTCCTCGTTATGCGTGTCGGGAAAATTCTTACCTCTTACCTCTTACCTCTTACCTTCGCGCTCGCTCCCGCGAGCGCGTGGGCGCTCGTCCCCTCCGACGCCTTCTACGCCCACCAGTGGTACCTGGAGAAGATTGGTGCTCCGGCAGCGTGGGACATCACGGTCGGGAATCCGAGCGCGGTGGTCGCCGTCATTGACGTCGGCGTGGATCTCGACCATCCGGATCTCCAGGACGCGATGTGGACGAATCCCGGCGAGACGCCCGGGAACAACCTTGACGATGATCGGAACGGGTTCATTGACGACGTCCACGGGTGGGACTTCGTTGGGAACGACCCCGATCCGTCCCCGAACTACGACGTCGTGGGTTCTGACCCCCGCGACCTCCACCACGGGACACTCGTCGCCGGCATCATCGCCGCGCGCGGGAACAACGGCGAGGGGATCGCGGGGATTGATTGGCTCGCGAAGATCATGCCGCTCCGCGTGCTCCGGAGCGACGGGTCCGGCGACGTCGAGACCGTGCTTCCGGCGATCCGCTACGCGGTGGACGAGGGTGCGACGATCATTAACCTGAGTTTCGTTGGTGACGAGCGATCAACCGACCTCGACCAAGCGATCGCCGATGCGGAGGCGCGCGGGGTCCTCGTCGTCGCGGCCGGCGGGAATGAGGATCGTCGCGGGCAGGGCGACCTGACACGGTTTCCGGTGTACCCGATCTGCTCCGGACTCGACGGTCAATCGGTCCTCGGCGTCGCGGCGACGAATCGAACCGATGAGAAGGCGGCGTTCTCGAGCTACGGACGCTGCGTAGACCTCTCCGCGCCGGGCGAGCGTATCGTTGGCGCGCTCTTCCACGACCCCGGGCACGCCATCATTCGGCTCGGCGGGACCATTACCGCGACGACGTTCAGCCAAGCGTACGGCGGGTTCTTCTCCGGGACGTCGTTCGCTGCGCCGATCGCTGCCGGCGCAGCATCGCTCATCCGCGGGTTCCTCCCGACCGCGACACCGCAGGAGGTCATCGCGCTCCTCAAGCGGACGACCGATGCGGTGAGCGGGAACGCGCACGTGACCGCCGATCAGCTCGGGAGCGGACGACTGAACATCGCGCGGGCGGTCACCGAGGCGCAGCAGCTTGCGAGCGCGGTGCCGAGCGCAGCGCAATCGCGCCTCACCCCAGGCGCAGCGCTCGCAGGCATCGGGGATGCCGTCGCGGTGCGCATAGAGATCAAGAGCGCGAACGGGATCGCGATTATCGGGCGAGAAGCGGTGGCCCAGTCAACTCGGGCGAGCGACGTGGTGGAGCCGAGTCGTGTGACGACCGATGGACAGGGTGCAGCGACCGTGACAATCCGCGCATCCGAGGAGGGGATTGCGGAACTCACCGCAACGGTGGGGACGACGACGATCGGACCCGCGCGCGTCGTCTTCGCGCGAGCGACCACCGCGCCGATTGGCACGGGCTCGCTGTTGCGCGGGAGTCCAGCGACTGTCTACATCGTCGGATCGGACGGGAAACGGTATGCGTTCCCCGACGCCCAGACGTTCCGGTCGTGGTACGCGGATGCGAATGGCGTCCAGCGTGTCAGCGACGTGGTACTCGCGGCATTCCCGCTCGGCGGGCTCGTCACCATCCGGCCCGGGACATTCCTCGTGAAGATCCAAACCGATCCGAAGGTATACGCGGTGGAGACCACCGGCGTGCTTCGGTGGGTCCCGAGCGAGGAGACCGCGCGGGCAATCTACGGGGAGCGATGGGCCGCGCGGACGGTGGACGTGCCGGATGCATTCTTCGTGACGTACCGTGTGGGCACACCGATCGCGGGAGTTGAACCACCAGCCGGCACGATCCTCGAGGATGTACGAGACGGTGAGCGCTACCTCATCACCGCTGGGCAACGACGCCGTTTCACCTCGACCCTTGCATTCCTCAAGAACGGCTTCCAATGGCGGGACGTCGTCCGGGTCTCCGCGATCGCGTACCCCGACGGATCGCCGATCGAGGGGCGGGAGGTTGGCCTCGCACAGCCGGTTCCGTGATACAATACGGATACGCGGATTCTAGCGGATATGCTGATATGCGGATGCGAGGCGATGATTTGGTGTACGGTGATCTCACCTACCAACTCAACGGCATCTGCTTCGCGGTACAGAATGCGCTTGGGCGATTCTGCTCCGAGAAGCAGTACGCGGATGCCATCGAGAGGTATCTCAGAGAACGTGGCATCCCCTACCAACGAGAGTATGTGCTACCCCCGCTCTTTGAAGGAGAACAACCCGGAAGGCACCGAGTGGACTTTCTTGTTGCCGAAGTTATGGTGATGGAGCTCAAAACCAAGAAGGTGATCGATCGTGCCGATTACGATCAATTACTCCGGTACCTCGTTGTTTTGAATTGCAAACTCGGGATGCTGATCAATTTTCGACAGCGGACACTCATACCGCGACGGGTACTCAATTCAAAAGCTCCATTCCGTACCGTATCCGCATATCCGCATCATCTGCGCGAGGGCACCGACCGCGAAGCGGTTGGTCCCGCATCATCCGTATAGTGTATGTTCACCAAACCCATCTTCGACAAACCAAACATCCTCGTGACCGGTGGGGCGGGGTTCCTCGGTTCGCACCTGTGCGAGGCGCTCTTGAAGTCTGGAAAGGTCATCTGCGTGGATAACTTCGTGTCTGGGATCCAGCAGAACATCCAGCACCTCCTCTCGAATCCGGACTTCATTTTCATCAAGCACGACGTGACGGTCCCGATGGACCTCGAGTCGTTCCCGGAGCTCGAGCGGTTCAAGGTGAAGTTCCAGGGCGTTCAGGAGATCTACCACCTCGCGTGCCCGACCTCGCCGAAGGACTTCGAGGCGATGCGCGTCGCGACGTTGCTCGCGAACGCACACGGGACCGTGAACGCGCTCCATCTCGCGCAGAAGTACGAGGCGAAGTTCCTCATCGCATCGTCTGCAGTCGTGTACGGTGCGCGGAATCCGAATGTCCGGTTCCACCGCGAGGACCAGTACGGCCCGCTCGACCACCTCTCGCCCCGCGCGTGCTACGACGAGGGGAAGCGCTTCGCGGAGACCGCGGTCGTGACGTACCGGCAGCAGTACGGGGTGCAGGCGAAGATCGCGCGTTTGTTCCGCACGTATGGGCCGCGCCAGCGGCTGCGCATTGGTGAGATGATGCCGGACTTCATCGTGAACGCGCTCGAGGGGAAGGACCTGACGATCTACGGGGACGAGTCGTTCTCGACCTCGCTCACGTATGTGGACGACGTCGTTTCTGGCCTCGTCAAGCTCATGGGCAGCGATGAAGGAGGCCCGATGAACTTCGGGAACCCGGAGGAGCATCGACTTGCAGACGTCGCCCGAAAGATCATCGAGCTCACGGGGTCGGCATCGCAGGTGAAATTTGAGGAACCGTTGCTCTTCATGACGCCTTTGGGGCTCCCGGACATCACGCTCGCGCGCGAGCTCCTCGGATGGATGCCCATCGTCCGGCTCGAGGACGGGTTGAAGAAGTCCATTGAGTTTGCCCAGGCACACAGAGGACTGCTCGGGTACTGAATACGGATGATGCGGATGGATCGAGCAGATGATGCAGATATGCCGATGACGCGAATCGTATCGGTATCCGCGTATCCGCATCATCAGCGCGGCTGATCCGCATTATCCGTATCTATGCGCACCATCGTCATCATCCCCGCCTACAACGAGGAGCGGACGGTCGGGGCGGTCGTCCGGAACGTCCGGGAGCACATCCCGGACGTGATTGTCGTGGATGATGGATCAGACGATGC
>CAZPCZ010000027.1:0-16602 GCA_964585225.1 uncultured Gammaproteobacteria bacterium | reverse complement strand
G
Source organism: uncultured Gammaproteobacteria bacterium (assembly GCA_964585225.1). Taxonomy (GTDB): domain Bacteria; phylum Patescibacteriota; class Patescibacteriia; order JACPHY01; family JACPHY01; genus CAZPCZ01. The sequence goes on along the minus strand of CAZPCZ010000027.1, from coordinate 16,601 downwards.
CGAGGTGGAGTCCGGCCGTCCCCGAGGAGCACGTAACGACGTGCGGCGCGTGGACCACGCGAGCAACCGCCGCCTCGAATGCGACGGTCGTCGGTCCGCGCGCGATGACCGATGCAGCGAGGGCATCCGCGACTGTACGAATGTCCTCCACATCAATATCTTGCGCGCCGTATGGGATGTACGCAGGCGACGTACTCATGCGACCATCGCAACAGGAACAGACACGGCATGCGGTACAGGCGTCGTGCCCTCAAGCTCCGCGATCGCGCCGCGGAGCGATGCGACGTCGTAGAACCATGGGTTCGCGTCCGAACTATACTCGAACCCGTCCGGGCACCGTCGCGCATCGCGGTGGGTGCGGAGTCGATCCTCGAATCGCTGCTGCGGAAGGAGGACGTAGTGGTCGTCGTATTCGATTGCGTTCCGCGCATCATCGCGACCGATGAGGAGTTCATGAATCTTCTCACCAGCACGAATCCCCACAACGTCCTGTCGGCAGCCGGGCGCAAGAGCGGTCGCGAGGTCTGTAATTCTCATGGAAGGAATCTTCGGGATGAAGATCTCGTGCCCCTGTGCCATGGCGAGCGCGCGGAGCACAAACCGCGCGGCCTGATCGATGGTGATCCAGAACCGGGTCATGCGCGGATCGGTAATTGGGATGACGCCCCGCGCCGCGCAGGCACGAAAATACGGGACGACGGATCCGCGGCTCCCGACCACGTTTCCATACCGGACCACCGTGAACACCTTCTCGCGTCCGCTGCCGTACGCGTTCGCAGCAATAAACAGCTTGTCGGAACAGAGCTTCGTTGCACCGTACAGGTTGATGGGGTTGCACGCCTTATCCGTCGAGAGCGCGACAACGCGCTGGATACCATTCTCCAGCGCCGCATCAATGACATTCATCGCGCCCATGACGTTCGTCCGAATACATTCCGATGGATTGTACTCCGCCGCGGGCACCTGCTTCAGCGCTGCGGCGTGGATGACATAGTCCACACCGTGGAACGCGCGGACGAGCCGCTCGCGATCGCGCACGTCGCCGATGAAAAACCGAATGTTCGGATGACGCGCGGTGCTCCAGTCCTGCTGCATCTCGTACTGCTTCAGCTCATCGCGGCTGAAGATGATGAGCTTCTTTGGCTTGTGCTCCGCGAGGAGGATCTTCGTGAGCTGTCGCCCTAGCGATCCCGTGCCGCCGGTGATGAGGATGGTCTTGTTATCGAACATAACGAGCGCGAAGCGCGAAGCTGCAAGCTACAAGGTGACCATTGATGTCGCAGTGCGTATGTACGACTTTTGCTGCGCGGCTTCGATCGCGTGGGCGGCGAGGCCGGGGAGGCGGCCGAGGATGAAGAGCGCGTTGCCAGCGGCTGGAGGAATACGGAGTTCCAATGCGAGCGCGGCGAGGCAGCCGTCAATGTTGAATGGTACGCCCTTACCCTTCGCCGCGGTCAACGCTCGCTCCATCGCGAGCGCGCGCGCGACGTACTCCCCATGGTACCCGAGCTCTTTCGCGCGCGCGAGGAGCGCGATTGTGCGCGGGTCCTGTGCGACGTACACCTTGTGCCCAAAACCCGAGAGTCGCTGCCCAGCCGCAATCGCCTCGCGGACAATCACCTCCGGCGACTCGGACCGTGCGATGAGCTCCATCGCTGCGGCAACCGCGCACCCGTGCTTTGGTCCCATCGCCAGCAACCCCGCAGCGATGGCGGTGTGAAGTCCATTGCCGGTTGATGCCGATGTACGCGCTGCGGCCGTTGATGGCGGCTCTTCCCCATGGTCGCACACCGCGACGAGCATCGCGTCGAGCATCGCGCGCTCGCGGTCGTTCGGGCGATCGCCGCGCAGCAGGAGGAACACCGCGTCCAGAAACGATGCGCTCGCGATCAGTACGGGGATCCGCTCGCCGCGGACGAGGAGCTCACCGTCCGGCGAGCGCGAGTTGATGGGTTGCTGCGTGTTCATAGAGGGCCTGCGTGAGGAGAATGGGGATTTCTTCAAGGCGATCGGCGATACGAACGCCGGACGCGCGGAGCGCGGTCACCTTCGACGTGTAACTCCCGCGCCCCTTCGCGACGATCGCGCCCGCATGCCCCAAGATCGTACCTTGCGGGAGCTGCTCCGTGAACCGCCCCGCGATGGTGGCGACGACTGGCTTCGGGTACACGCCGGACGCAAGGTATTCTGCCGCTTGCTCCTCATACGTCCCGCCGATTTCGCCGAATAGGACGACCGCGTCGGTTTCTCGGTCGTCAGCGAAGAGACGGAGTGCGTCTGCGAAGTCCATCCCGATGATCGTATCCCCACCGATGCCGAGCGCAGTCGAGATGCCAAGACCTCCGCGGGAGAGGACGTTCGCGATTTCTGCCGTCATCCCGCCGCTCTTTGAGATGACCCCGATCCGACCCGGGCCGAACACTTCATGGATCTCGGACGATCCGATGGCGCCTATTTTCCCAACCCTCGGTGACATGATTCCGACGGAGCTCGGCCCCACCACGCGCACCCCCGCATCCCGCGCGCGCGCGACAATCTCCGCGCTCACAGATGTCGGCACGTGCTCCGTGAGAATGACGATGAGCGGCACACGTGCATCAATCGCCTCGACCGCCGCCGCGTGAACGGCTGATGCGGGCACCGCGATGAGCGACGTGTTCACGTCCGCGTGCTGAGCGAGCGCATCCGCAACCGTGTCGTACACGGGCACATTATGGACACGCTGTCCTGCCTTGCCTGGACGAACACCCGCGACGACACGCGTGCCGTATTTCTGCATCTCCGCGGTCGCTCGCGCGCCCTCGGATCCGGTAATTCCTTGGACGAGGACTCGCGTCGAATGGTCGACCAAAATACTCATACGACTACCCGTACGCGAGTTTACAGATGATTCGGGCGCTCTCCTCCATCGGCGTTTCGGAACCAAATGTATAGAGTTGATACCCCTCCCACACCGCGACGTCGCGGAGCATCGCGAATGCTTCCGCCTGCCGTGGGCCGTCGCGCCGAACCACGATCGGGTACGTCGGTTTCGGATGCACCATCCGGAGGCCATCCAAAAACCCACGCATGGTCTCGTAGATATCGGTAAAATTCGCGGTTCCACCGACCGCCCAACACCCACGGATATGCGGCTGTGCAAGCACCCGTACGGTGAGATCACGGACAACGTCAGCGGATGGATTCCCGGAGTACTCGGTGTAGTTCGCGGGCTTCCCGCCATGCGCGAGGAGTGCGTCAATATTCAGGAGGGAGGCGCCGCCGCCGGAGGCGAGGATGGCGATGTCACCGCCGAGCGAGAGGAACCGGCGCTCGTTCGGCCGCACGACGTCGTCATCGAGGACGACCTTCGCATCGCCCGCGATCGCCCGACCGTCGCGCGTGAGGAAGAGCGGGTTGATCTCCGTTAGGAGCGCGCGCTCCGTGAGGAAACAGCGCCAGAGTTTTTGAATTGCGTCAGCGACGGCTGCACGATGCGCGTGTACAATGTGTTCCCGCTCGAGTGCGGTCGCGATCTGCATGTCGGTGATGCCGATGCGGACGGGGACCGGAACGACGGTCGCATCCGTAACGTCCACGCCGCCTCGCGTTGAGAAGGCGAGCACCGGCCCGCGCGTCGCAGTGTCGTAGCTGACGCTCACGTAGTACTCCGCAACGGCATCAATGAACTCCTCCACGAGGACCGAAGCGACTCTGGATCCGGCAATCGTGCTCCCAAGGTACCGCCGAATACCATCACGCGCATCGTGCTCGGACGTGCAAACTCGAATCCCGCCAACACGCCCGCGCCCACCCACGTGAACTTGCGCCTTCACCACAACCGGCGACGTACGGCACATTTCAATTTCGGCTTCGGCATCAGAAAGCACCGCGCCACACGGAATCGCAATTCCATAGCGCTCGAAAATCGCTTTCCCCTCATGCTCAAGGCAGTCCATAGAATCCGAACGTACCATCTCCACGCACCACTGCCAACACGAGACAACGACAACCCAAGCAACGAAAGACGACCCCGCAAGGCGGGGTCATCACACAATTCGTTTACGGACTCGAGAATGTTACGTCGTCGACCAGCATCGCCGCACGAGCTCCCCCGCCCGATACGACCGCCCGGAGGTAGATACCGTCAACGTCGGTGGTGAGCGTGCCGATGTACACGCTCACTCCGTTGACGAAGTACTCCATACGGCCCCCATCGGTGAACGACCACTCGATGGCGTACCACACCAACGGCGAGAGCACGAACTCGAGTTCCTCGCGGTCGAATCCACCGTCAACGCGGTCGACTTCCACGATGGTTTCCCCGCTACTGGCCATGAGCCGAGCTCGATCATCGGAGTAATTCGGGTGCGCGAGGAACCCAACGTTCGCTCCACCGATGAGTGGCTCCTGGATGAACAACCTTGCCCCCCCCCGTTCATCGCTACTGCAGGCAGCGAACCGCCACTCGAGCGCCGTCACGAGAACGCGATCGACGTACTCAAGTTCCATGCGCAGCGACCGTTCCCCCGTCGGTGTCCGACTCGGATCCGCCGTATCCACCGGCGTCTCGACGCAGTCGAGGGGGACGTCGGTCGTGACGGTCGCCTCGGGCATTGCGCAGTTGTCCTCGAAGTCCTCGAGGAAGGTGATGCCGTCGGGACGACTGTCGCAGTCGCTGTCGGCGGTGTCGCCGCACACCTCGACGACTGGCAGCGCTTCGTCTGCGCACCCGCCCCAGAGGCCGGATGTGCAGGTCGTGGTGCCGGAGCGACATTCGCCGATGTCGGCGGTGCCGGAGGGGCCAGTGTAGCAGGAGTTCTCAAGTGGGACTGGGTCGCCGGTGAAGGCGTCAATGGAGCCATCCGTGACGCCGTCGCAGTCGTTGTCGAGGCCGTCGCAGAGCTCGTCGTTCGGGAGCACCTGGCCGGCGCACCGGAGCACGGTGTCCGTGCAGATGGTGAGCCCGCCGGTGCAGATGCCGACGCCCTCGGTCGCACCGAGCCCCTCGTAGCATTCGAAGGCCGGGATGCCGTCATCCGCGATGCCGCTGCAGTTGTCGTCGAGGCCGTTGCACGTCTCCGGCGTCGGACCGACGCCGGCGTACACCTCGACCATCGCGCCTCCGACGCACGCGACAACACGCGGCTCGCACCGACCGACATCCGACCCCTCGAGGAGCGGCGGGACATCCGTCGCCTCATCGATCTGACCGTCACAGTCGTCGTCGAAACCATTGCAGGACTCGGTGCCCGGATCTCCGGGAACTGCCGTGCACCGCACCCCCGCTGCCTCCCCCTCTTCGGGGGAGAAGTCGGGGTTGCACTCGTACACGCCGCTGCGGGCGCACGTCCCGAGGCCGACCGAACACACACTCCCGAGGAGCAGCGTCCAGCGCTCGTCCACGCCGCTATCGCAGTCGTTGTCGAGGCCGTCGCAGTGTTCCTCGGATGGCGGCATGCCGGTGCATGCGGTCCAACTGAAGTCCCCGGTACACGACTGTGACCCGACCGTGCACTCGCCGGTCTCGATCCCGCACGTCCGGACCGTGCCCGGCGTGCAACAGCTCGGCGCCTCGTCATCTGCGATGCCGTCGCAGTCCTGGTCGAGCCCGTCGCAGAGCTCGGCGATCGGATCGACGCGCACCTGGACGACCGTCCAGGCACCGCCGATGCAGCGCTCGATGCCCTCGACGCACTCGCCGATGTCCGTGCCGGTCACGACGACGAGTCCGTCATCGGCCTCACCGTTACAGTCGTCGTCGAGATCGTTGCAGGTCTCATCGCTCGGCGTCCCCACGGTCACTCCACAGGTCGTCCCCAACCCATCCACCGTGCAGACCTTCTCACCGGACGCCGCGCATGCGCCGCTTCCGACACTGCAGGACTCCGCGAGATCCGGAAAGTCTTCATCGGTCTCGTCATCGCAGTCGTTGTCGTCGCCGTCGCAACGTTCGAGGGTCGGCAAGATGCCGGAGCAGAACGTCCATGCACCGTCCGCGCCGCACGTTTGCTCGCCGGCGACGCACGCGCCGCGAGTTTCGCTGCACGCCATCGTCGCCCCCGGCGTCTCGCAACAATCGACGATGCCCTCGTCGGTCTCGCCGTCGCAGTCGTCGTCGCCACCGTCGCAGGTCTCCGCGACCGGTCCCTGCCCGGAGCACGCACCCCAAAACCGCTCGGGCGAGCACGTCTGCGTGCCGACTGCACATGCCCCAAGGTCGGTCCCGCACGAGCGAGTCGTTCCCGGGATGCAGCAGCCGTCGCCGAGGTCCTCGTCGATGTCACCGTCGCAGTCGTTGTCGTCGCCGTCACAGACCTCGTCGGAGGGCGCGAGCACATCCGCGCCACACCGCGTACCGAAGCCGTCCGGGCGACAGGTGCGCACGCCGAACGCGACGCACGCGCCGACGCCGACGCTGCAGGGCTCGTCGAGCTCCGCGAACGTCTCGTCGGTCTCGTCATCGCAGTCGTTGTCGTCCCCGTCGCAGAGCTCCGTGGACGGACTGCCGGCAACGGCGTCGCAGACGACGCCGAGACCGATGGGATCGCACACGCCGATTCCGTCGGTCGCGCACGTGCCAGCGCCGACGACGCAGGGCTCGCCGAGCACGAGGACCTCCTCGTCGGGATCATCGGACCCCAGGAAGTCCTCGTCGGTCTCCCCGTCGCAATCGTTGTCGAGGCCGTCGCAGACCTCGTCGATCGGTTCGATGCCGACGTCCACGACGACGAGCTCACCCTCGATGCACTCCGCAACGCTCCGCTCACACTCGCCGATCGCGAAGCCGGAGAGCTGCGGCGGGACACCATCGTCGGCCGTTCCGTCGCAGTCGTTGTCGAGCCCGTCGCAGGTCTCGTCGGAGGGCTCGACGCCCTCCTCGACCGCGACCCACATGCCGCTCTCGCAGCGTTCGACGCGCACCGCGCACTCACCTTCGTCCGTTCCGGTGATGAGGTCGGCGACCTCTTCGTCGGTCTCGCCGTCGCAGTCCTCGTCGCGTCCGTCGCAAGTCTCGCTGCCGCTGCAGCGCGCCTGCCATTGCTCATCGTCGAGGCAGATGGCCCCGAGCTCCGTGTGCGCGCACCGATAGCCGTCGAGGCAGCGCCCGTCGTCCGTGCAGTCGAGGTAGTTCCCGAGCGGATTGAGCTCGGTCTTGCAGCCGGTCACGGCGACGCCCATCGCGAGCGCCGCGAGCGTGAACAGTCGTCCCATACGCTCCATGACGTACCTCCATACTCCCCGCGCTCGCGGGGTGGTTCATTGTTGACGTCACATTGTGAAAGGGCCTCGAAAGAGCCCTCCCCCACCGCTCCGAGCCACCTCCGGGAGAGGGGTGGGCGAAGGCTCTCCACCTGCGGAAGCAGACTAGCGCAAACGCTCGGCGCGCGCAAGGGGGGGTTGCGCCGCGATCGAACGATCAGCGGGCGAACCGCTGCAGCACGCGCTTCTTGAGCCGAGCGGTTGCCTGCTCGTTGAACCCGAACTCCGGGACGCTCCGCGTGCTCCGCAGCAGCGCGAGGAACTCCCGGTGGTACGTCTCGAATCGAAACGCTGCGACGAGCTCCCGGTACCGATCCCAATCACATTCGGGGGAGAACGCCAAACTCAGGATATCGAGCTCATCCTTCCGTCCCTTTGCGCTGCCCCTCCGCGTGTGCCATGCGTACAGCTTGAGTAGGAGGAGCAGCACAGCTGGCGGGACGAGGAATCCGTCCCGCGCAACCGCAGATGATCGGATGATCTCCGCGGGAACGCCGAGATCGGAGTAGTGCGCGACGTACACGTCCACGTCGAACGTCCCAACCTTGATCTCGTACTTCCGCAGACGGTCGTTCTTGCGCACGTCGAAATGGTCGCGGAGTCGACCGAGCTCGCCGTACTCCACGACGATGTCGATGTCCTTCGACTTCAACGATCGCGTGTACATGAACACCGCCCAGCCACCGATGAGCACGAACGTGTGGTCCCGACGCAGCGTCTGCAGGAACCGAAAGCTCTCCTCGGTGATGAGGTTGTGGTAGAACTGCGGCACACTACAGGCGCAGCTGCTCCCGCAGCGCAGCGAGGAACTCGCGCGCGTACCACTCCTTCGCGTTCCAGAGGTCGACGAACGTCTGGATGTCGGGTGTCACGTGGCCGAATGTGTGCAGGTACGGGTCGCTCCGAAGCACGATGAGATTCGGGTACCCTGGACGCGACGGGAACCTTTGTTCGACCTCCGCGACGTCGTCGCTCGCGAAGTAGGCGTACACCTTGTCGTAGTCGGCTGGCGCATCACCGTACTGCAATCGGTACGCGCTGTACCCACCGAAGATCGCCGGCGGCGGCATCGCGCCTTCAATCTCCCGCGTCGGGAGGTCAGCGTGGGTCGTGTAGATCGTCTCCCGGTCGAGGTTCCGCTGCGTCGCCCAGAGGTAGAGGAACTTCTCAAAGTCGAGAACTCGAAAGCTCCGGCCCGACACCTCGATCGCACCAGCCTGCCTCGGCAACCGGAGCGCATTGAACACGGTGCTCAGCGACACATCGAATTGCTGCGCAAGGTTCTTCTGTGTGAACACCGCGCCTCGATTGCTCGCTGCCTGATGCAATATTTCTCGCCAGATGATTTCCTTCTTCGTCATGTTTCGATTCTTTATTCTCCTTGAGTGCCTCATTTCTAGTATAATCGAAACATAACAATAAGGCAAGGAGGCGGCCAAACTGGCCGCCTCCCATGACTCATGGCAGTGGGAGAGACCACACGCCGACGACGCCGCGATCGGTGGGGAGCACCTGCACCCGACCGGCACGCGACGGACGACCGAACCAGCGGTCGTACACGCCGAAGGCGTCGAGGGCGATCGAAGTGCCACCGAGGATGAGCGCGCCGGTGCCCGCGAGGAACATCCGATTCGCGAGTTGCGCGCGCTCTTCACTGCGGTGCTTCGCGCGGTTGGCGTCGAGCTGCGTGCCGGCGCGATGGAAGTCAGCCGCGGCGTCCTTCGCGTCGAGTCCGGCCCAGACGCCGACGCCGAGTCCCGCGAGCCCGAGCCCGACGACGCCGCCGGTGATCCCCCGGACCACCCAGCGGGAGGTCGGGAGCGACTGCTCGTCGTGTGTCTGGAGCCGCGCAGTGAGAGGAGCGACCGGCGACAGAGGTGCCGCCGCGGTCGCTGGGCCGCCCGATTCCTGACCGCTCGGCCCCCACTCGCGTTCGATCGGTCCGTCAGGTGGACGAGGGGTTGCGGATCCCGCCCCGACGATCGGGACGAGCGCCGGTTCGCTGAACTTTAACGCCGCGGCGCGGACCGCTTCGCGGAGGAAGCGGAGCGCCCGGGCCCCATCACCATCCTCGAAGGTCCCCTCGGCGCGGAAGAGCTCGCCCCGCGCGGGGTCGGTGAGCACGACGCGCAATCGTCCCGTCCAAGTCTCAATGCGGAGCACCGCGCGATCGGCGCCTCGGTCGGCGGGATCCACCGGACCGATGAGGATCACGTTCGGCAGCTCCGTCGTGAGCGTGGTGCGGATCACCCCGCTCACCGCATCGGGCGCCGGAGTCCGTGCCTTCGGATCGAAGATGATCGCAACGCCGAGTTCGATTCGCGACGTCGCGTCGGTACCACTCTCGGTGGTGGCGAATGGACCGCCGCCGAGCCGATAGAGCCCGACGATGCGCTGGACGTGCTGCCGGAGGAACCGTTCGATGGCTGCCGTGTCGCTCGCCACGACGCGCGCAGATGCCGACTTCCCGAGATCCATCCGGCGGGCGAGCCCGCGCCCCACCTTCACGTTGAGCGTGACGCGAACCTCCCCGGCAGCCTCGCCGGGCGAGAAGTCCATGGCGAGGACGTGCGACGCCGCGCGCTCGCCCGGTGCCTCGGCGATGATCTTCGCGCGCGGCACGGTCGCGCGGACGAACTCACGGATGTACGTCTCGTACCGCGAGGGATCGAGCTCCGGCGTGCGCACCGCGAGCACCGGATCCACGTACGTCTCGATCGCGACCGTTGGCGGCTCGACGTCGAGACGCGCCTCGTCGGCGAACGCCACGCGGCAAGCGCCGATCACGCTGCAGGCGCCGACGAGCGCCACGATGACACGCTGCATGGTCCAACCTCCATCGTCTTGCTGTGTCGCGCGTTGAATGGACGTGCTCCGGGAACCATTCCCAGAAGCAGATTGCACCATAGCAGGGACGTGGGGCGCCGTCAAGCGAAACGCTCCCCGAAACGATCACGGGGAGCGCAGTGGTCAGAGCGAGCGGTACGTGAGGGCGGTCTGTCCGGCGAGCACGGACGCGAAGTGCGACGAGACGTCGACGGCGACGCCGGGCGGATGAAGGAGCGATTGGAACGCCTCGGGGGTGAGATCGCGGAACGCGCCGTGAAGCGTCGCGATGATGATGCCGTCGACGAGGCCCACTCGATCGAGTGACGTGACGTTCTGCACACCGAACCCATCGTTCACCTCCGCATCGCTCAGGAGCGGGTCGTGCGCGATGACATCGACGTGGAACCGTTTGAGCCGCGCGATGACGTCACGGACCTTCGAGTTCCGTGTGTCCGGCACGTCCGCCTTGAACGTAAGGCCAAGGACAAGCACGCGGCTCCCCTTCACCGGCTTGCCCGCGGCGATGAGTCCCTCGAGCATGCAATCGGCGACGTGTCCTGCCATCGCATCGTTCACGCGCCGACCGGCGAGGATGACCTCCGGGTGGTAGCCGGCGCGCGCCGCACGGTGCGCGAGGTAGTACGGATCAACGCCGATGCAGTGCCCGCCAACGAGCCCGGGCTGGTATGGAACGAAGTTCCACTTCGTCCCCGCCGCCGCGAGGACATCAGCCGTGGGGATGCCGAGCTGAGCGCAGATGAGTGCGAGTTCGTTCACCGCGGCGATGCCGAGGTCGCGCTGGACGTTCTCGAACGCCTTCGCGGCCTCTGCGACCTTGATCGAGGGCGCGCGGTGCACGCCGGCGGTGCAAATCGTCCCGTAGATCGCGGCGAGTCGGTCCGTCGTCGCCGCATCCATCCCCGCAACGACCTTCACGACCTTGTCGATCGTGTGCTCACGATCACCGGGATTGATGCGCTCGGGCGAGTAGCCGACGAACCAATCGGAGCCACACCGTCGGCCGGAGACCCGCTCGATCCGCGGGACGAGTACCTCCTCGGTGACGCCGGGGTACACCGTGGACTCGAGGACGACGACTGCTCCCGGGCGGAGGTGACGACCGACGGTATCCGCGGCCGCCTCGATCGCCGAGAGGTCCGGGACCTTCGCGTCTGTGATCGGCGTCGGCACCGTGATGATGACGCATGATGCCCCGCGGAGTACGATCGGATCGTCGTTGCACGTGAGCCGGCGCTCGGCGAGAAGGAGCTGGAGGAGGTCTCGTGGGATCTCTCCCGTACGATCCTCTCCGCGCTGGAGTTTCTGGATGCGCTGCGCGCTGACGTCGAACCCGATGACTGGAGCGAGATCAGACTGCGCGAACGCGGTGGCGAGTGGGAGCCCGACGTAACCGAGCCCCACGACCGCGATGGTTTCCTCTCGCATTGATGTTTTCCTCCGTTGGAGAATGAACGGTTCCACGGTCATCCTACGCCGCCTCGTGTGCACACGCCAGTACGGAGATCTCGTTGAGCTCGAGGAGCTCGCGGATGCCATCCTCGAACCGAACCTGCGGCGTCCACCTCAAGAGCTCCCGCGCACGACGATTATCCGCAAGCGTATCGTGAGGCTCGAGTCGCGGGGGGGTATACGTCACAGGACCGCCGATCATACGCGCCACGTCGTTCACGCTCGTGTTCAATCCTGCGCCAATGTTCATGACCTCGCCGCTCCCCACGCGTTCGCTCGTCATCGCGAGCATGTTCGCGCGAACGACATCGCGGACGTGCGTGAAGTCGCGCGTCTGCGTGCCGTCGCCGGTGATCGTGAGCAACTCTCGGTTCCTCCGCTGTCGGAGGAAGATCGCGATGACCGTATTGTACGCGCCCTCCTCTGCCATTCCCGGCCCGTACACGTTGAAGTACCGGAGGCTCACCGTCTGTAATCCGTGGCAGAGCGAGTACATATTACAGTACTCCTCTCCGACATACTTCTGTAGTCCATACGGGCTCTTCGGGTTTGGCTTCATCTCCTCATGGAGCGGAAGCGTCGGTTGATCCCCGTATGCGGAGGACGATGCGGAGTACACGACGCGCCGAACGCCGGATTCCCGTGCCGCTTCGAGCACGTGGAGTGTGCCGGTGATGTTCGCCGCATTGGACTCCCGTGGATATTCAATGGAGTACTGCACGCGCGGGAGTGCCGCGACATGGAATACACCATCGACGTCACGGAATGCTGGCCGGATCGTATCGAGGTCTGTGAGGTCCGCTTCGACGCATTCTGCTCCCGTGCAAAGGTTCGATCGCTTCCCGGTCGAGAAGTTGTCCACGATACGTACATGGTGCCCCTCGGCGAGGAGCGCCTCGACGAGGTGGGAACCAATGAATCCAGCGCCACCGGTGACAAGGTACGTCATAGACGGGTTTTGTCCGACGGTGTCGGTGTCGCCGCTCGTTTCGTCGAACGATTTCGGCGTCGTTTGACGATACCGATAGACGATACCGATACGGGCTGCGCCAACGACACCGATTGACGATGCCTCAATCGGATGGGCCGTCCCACACCATGGTACTCGAAGCCGAGCTGTGCCATCTCATTCGGATCGTAGATGTTCCGTCCGTCGATGACCAGCGGCCGCTTGAGGAGCTCGTGCATCCGTTCGAAATCCGGACTCCGGAACTCGTCCCACTCCGTGAGCACGCAGAGGCAGTCTGCGCCCTCGAGCGCATCATACGCGCCCGTTGTGTACGTGAGGCCGGCCGGCGTCCCGAGTGCTGATTCCGCATTCTGCCGTGCGACGGGATCGAATGCGCGGACCTTCGCCCCGCGCCGCAAGAACTCCGGAATCGCGTCGAGCGCCGGCGCTTCGCGTACATCATCCGTACGCGGCTTGAAGGCGAGTCCCCACACCGCGATCGTCTCGCCGGAGAGGACCCCAGGGGTCTTTTTCGTATATAACCCCTGGGGTCTTGCGCCGAGAAAGACGAGCACCTTCTCGATGAATTGTTCACGCTGCCGCTGATTCACCGCGGCCGCTGCGTCAATAATGTCGAGCGACACGTTGGCTGAGCGGGCAGCAAACCGAATCGCCGCCACGTCCTTCGGGAAACAGCTCCCGCCCCATCCCACGCCCGCGTGGAGGAATCGCGATCCAATGCGACTATCCATCCCCATTCCCTTCGCTACGGCGGTGACATCCGCTCCGACGGTCTCGCAAAGCTGCGCGAGCTCGTTCACGAATGAGATCTTCGTCGCAAGGAATGCGTTCGAGGCGTACTTCGTGAGCTCTGCGCTCCGCCGGTCCATGAAGAGGAGCGGGCGGCCAGCGCGAACGAGCGGACGGTAGAGCCGCTCGATCATCGCGCGCGCCTCCGGTGTCGCGACTCCCACAATGACGCGGTCGGGGTTCAGGAAGTCCTTCACCGCCGCGCCCTCGCGGAGGAACTCTGGATTGGAGACGACGTCGACGATGTGCGTGGGGAGATCGACTCCGCGCGCGCGACGATCGGCGACGGCGCTGTGGATGATCCGCTCGACGCGCTCCGCAGTGCCCACCGGCACGGTGGATTTGTCCACGATAATCGTGTACCGATCGAGCGTCTCTCCAATCGTCTGTGCGACCGCATCCACCTGCGAGAGGTCCGCGTCCCCGGATGGGAGCGACGGTGTCCCAACGGCAATAAACATCGCCTCCGCCCACCGAATCGCGGTGGTGGCGTCAGTCGTAAATGAGAGCCGACCTTCTTTGAGATTCCGCTGGAGGAGATCGTCGAGTCCTGGCTCATAGATGGTTGGCGTCCCCGCCGCGAGCTGCTTCAGCTTCGACTCCTCGCGCCCGACGCACGTCACCTCATTCCCCATCTCCGCAAATCCCACGCCGGACACGAGCCCGACGTAGCCGACACCGAAGACTGCAATCTTCATACGTGCTGCCTCCTCGTAGATCGGAATGCCCAGGAGCGGTACATGCAGTAATTCCACACCACCACGAGGGGAGCCGCAAGCGCCTTCGCGAGGAGATCGGGGAGCCCGAACGCAACGCCAGTGGCGAGGACGCCCTCCGCGATGCCGAGCGAGACCACGGTCGCGGAGATGAACTTCATGTACTGAGCAACATGACGCCGTTCGCGGTTCGCGAACGTCCAGCGCTTGTTCCAGTAGAAACTCCATGTGACGACGACGAGGAACGAGAGTGCGTTCGCGAGGAGGTAGTGGCGACCCCAAAACAGAGAGCTGCGCGTGAGCGCGGTGTAGATCGTGAAGTCGAGCACCGTGTTGCCGGCGCCGATGACTGCGTACCGTCCGAACGGTACGAGCGCTGGGAACCGCTGCGCGAGGATGGTCCACGCTCGCATTACCACTGCGGTGAAGCCGAGGATGAGCACGGTGAGGCCCACATCAGCGGCGAACATCGCACGGGTCACCGGTGTACCAATCCAATGGATCGTGAACACGCCAACCGTCGCGACGATGAGTGCGATCGCGTACGGAATCGTTCGCGGTCGCAGTCGAACAACCGCACCACACCACAAGAGGACGGTCACCGCCGCGATGGCAGAGAAGAGAATACGCGGCGTGAGGATGGGGGTGTCCGGACGGAGGTGCACCGCACGCGCGAGCACGAAGACGACGAGGGAAACGATGACGATCGAAAAGAGGATAGCGAACGTCGCGCGCTCAATGGGGTCGAGCGCACGACGGCCCTCTCCATCGCCGTCGAGCCGACCTCGGTATGGGAACGAGAGATAGGTGAGTCCAAGTCCGGGGAGCGTGAGGAGCGCCGATGCCGCGAGGAGTTGGAGGAACGCGCGTGGCGTAGGCAGCAGCACCCACACAAACCAGAGCGCCACAACGAGCGCGACACCGCTCGTGATCCAGCGGTTCCGGATGACGGAGGCGAGAGACACCATACGCGTACTATGAGACCACGACGTTCACGAGTTTCCCGGGGACGACGATGACTCGCTTCGGCTCCTTCCCAGAGAGGTACTTCTGGACGTTCGGCTCCGCGAGCGCTCGCGTTCGCGCATCATCCTCTGTCATGCCCGCCGGCACGCGGATCGTCGCCCGCAGTTTCCCGTTCACCTGGATGACGAGATCGATCTCCTCCTCGACGACGAGCACGGGGTCGTGGGAGGGCCAGGGCTCCATTGAGACCTGAGTCCTGAGACTTGAGACTTGAGAATGGAGTCGCTCCCACAACTCCTCGCAGAGATGCGGCGCGAACGGTGTGAGGAGCGTGAGGAGCGTCGCGTAGGCCGAAAAAGACACCTGAAGTCTTTTTCCGAGTGCGTTCGTGAATTCCATGAGCGCGCTCACCGCGGTGTTGAACCGCATCGCCTCGATGTCTTCGCTCACTTTCTTCACGGTGCGGTGCAACAAACGGAGAAGGGCTGGATCAATGATGTGAGATCCTTCGTCGCTACGCTCCTCAGGACGACGCTCCGGCGTCGCTTTCTTGATCGTGCGGTGGAGGAGGCGAAGCGGAACGTCGTCGTTCGGTGTAGCGGAGGCCTTCAGGCCTCCACGGTCACGATGAGCGCGGCGTCCTTCTTCCGACGTGGCGACCTGAAGGTCGCCGCTACGCGGTTCAACACGCTCCGCGAGTGCCACAACCTTCTCGAGGAACCTCCGGCACCCAATGAGCCCGTCCGTGGACCACGGCACCGGCTGGTCGAACGGCCCGATGAACATCTCGTACACGCGCACCGCGTCGGCGCCGAACTGCTCGACAATCTCGTCTGGGTTCACGACGTTCCCGCGCGATTTCGACATCTTCTCGCCGTCTGATGCGAGAATGAGGCCGTGACTCGTCCGCTTCGCATACGGCTCCGCAACCGGCACGGCGCCGATATCGTAAAGGAACAGATTCCAAAACCTTGAGTACAGGAGGTGAAGCGTCGTATGTTCCATCCCGCCGTTGTACCAGTCTACGGGCATCCAATACTTCAGGGGAACGTCTGACCATTGACCCCTGACATTTGACCACCGATCGTTGACGTTTGACGGTGGGAACAGCGATCGGTGCATGGCGTAGGCGAGGAAGTACCAGGATGATCCGGCCCAGTTCGGCATGACGTCGGTTTCCCGCTTCGCCGGTCCGCCGCACTGAGGACATTTCGTGTTCACCCAGTCGGTGATCGCCGCGAGTGGAGAGTCGCCCGTTTCCGTCGGTTGGTACTTCTCGACATTCGGAAGCTCCACCGGCAGCTGATCCTCGGGGACCGGAATGATCGCGCAAGGAACACCGTCGACATTCTGCATTCTGCATTCCGCATTCCGCATTCCGTCGTCCTTTGCACAGTTCGGACAAAAGACGACGGGTATCGGCTCCCCCCAGTACCGTTGACGCGAGAACACCCAGTCACGGAGCTTGTAGGTGACGGTCATCTCCCCGCCCACCGCTTCCGTGATCGCTCGCTTCGCATCTTCGCTCGCCGTGCCGGTGAACGTACTAGAGTTCACGAGGATGCCGTCATCGGTGTAGGTCAACTCGAGTCGTGAGTCGTGAGTCGTGAGTCGTGAGG
>CAZPCZ010000026.1:15872-17303 GCA_964585225.1 uncultured Gammaproteobacteria bacterium | reverse complement strand
ACCGAACACTGGGATCCCGCGCTGCACGTCACGGTAAACGGGTACCCGTTCGAGGTCTGTGCACCCCGAACCACGGTCACCTCGCCGGATTGTGCGCCGGCAGGCACGCTCGCGGCGATCGCCGTGTCAATCCAGGAGGTGACGCTCGCCACCGACACACCGCCGCCGAATCGCACGTCCGCGCTCCCGCGTTCGGCGCCGAAATTCTTCCCGTCAATGGAGAGGATCGACCCCTCGGGTCCTTGGTTCGGGACAATGCAGGCGATCTGCGGCCCGACGGGATCGGTCGTGACGCCGAAGACCACGGGGTTGCCGGACACCCCGCCGCCGGACGCGGTGACCTGTACCGCGTGGCTGCGACCGGTATCGAGCGTGGGGACCTCGACGACGATGAGGTTGTCCGCCCAGTTCGGACCGCCACCGCAGGCAACGATGGGCGCGAGGACCCCGCCGATGCGCACCGACGACTGCCCAGCCGCGTGCCCACCGAACCGGTACCCGCGGATCGTCACGTACGCGCCGACCGGTCCGCTCATGGGAGAAATCCTGCAGATGAACGGCACCGTGCCGCCGGGATCCACACAGCCGCCGGCGAGCGCACCGGGCGGGAGTGTCCCGCCGCCTTCCGTCGCAATGGTCACCCCTCCCTGCCCGTAGAGCGCGGACGTGAGTCGCGAGATGACGAACTGCGTGATCGCGAATGAGAGGAGCATGATCGTGAGCCCGATCACGCCGTTCGTGAGCACCTTCTTCGCTTTTTCGAGCTTCTCCTCGTTCCCGGCAGACGTCATCCACATGACGCCGCCGGTGAGGACAATGCCGATCGCGACGATGCCGAGGAGCCCGAATGCGACGCGGATGATCTTCGCAACCGTCACGCGGATGTCCTGCGTCGAGAGACCGGTCGCCGTGCCGAAATCGAGGCCCGTTTCGAGCGCGAGTGCGCTGGAGATGGGAATAACGAATAACGAAGCAAGAATGATGGGGAAAATGAATGGAAGCAACCGGCATATCCGCTGGCGCTGCGCTGATGGCTTCGATTTCAATTCCTTGATTCCTAATTCCTGATTCATGCTTCCTCAACGCTCACCCGCACGGCTGTCCCTCCGCATCGCGCTCCTGCCCCGGCAGGCCGACGCACGACTGACCGCCGACGGGGCCGCGCGGTCCACTCCCCTGAGGATCCAGCGTGAACATGCAGTTCTGGTACACATCCTTGACGGTCGAATCGACGCGGACGAGGTACCGTGGGACCTCAAATCCCGCCTCGACATTGCGGAGCGTCGCATGGCTCACCGTCACGCGCGTCGCATCAATCGCGCTGTCGGCGTCCGCGGTGTCCACGTGCTCTGCGTACGCCGTGTACCAGAGGCACCCCGCACCGGTCGTCGCATTGCATCCCGTCGCCTCCGCGAGGCTGATGCCGCTGCC
>CAZPCZ010000026.1:0-15772 GCA_964585225.1 uncultured Gammaproteobacteria bacterium | reverse complement strand
CCGCCGCACGAGTTTTGCCCGCACGCCGCGTCGGTCGTGAACTCGACCGTGCGGTACTGGTTCGAAATCGTGAACGTCCCGGGCGTCCGCGTACCCGCGCGCGTCACCCCGAGGTGTCGGAATCCCTCGCCGGCCGTCGCCGCTTGCACTTCGGTGATCGCACCCGTCGTCACCGTCGGGTCCACTGCCTCGTTGAAGTTCACCTGGACGAGAACATTCCTCGGTTGATCCGACATACCGACGACCGTGACGGTACCGTCCGCCGCCGCGGTGTCGCGCCCGGCATCCGGGAACGGGATGACGCTCGTGATCTGCGGCGGGGTGAGATCAATCGTCGTCGAAACCGTGAAGTCCCACGCGTACTCCTGAAACGCGCCGGTGAACAGGTCCTCCGGCGTGCCATCGGCTCGCTTCGTCGCCTTCTTGATGACGTTCGTGAGCCGCACGATGTACGCCGACGGCGCATCGGCGCTGCCGAGGAACGCGCGCTCGACGAACCCGGTCTGCGGGTTCACTTTCGCGCGCAGCGCGCCGCCGACCGTCTCGGTAACGACCGGCGAGAGCACGATCGTCTTTCCATCTGGCGCGACCGCAAGACCGACCGGCGTGAGCTTCGCGGCCTCGGCAGCAAACGCGGCGGGGTTCGCAGCGCGTCCTGCCGCGGTGAGCTTTGTCGTGTCCACGTTCGTGCCGACGCGCATGACCTGCACGGCCTCGGGTAACGTGAGGTCCTGGTAGTTGTCGAAGCGAGCGGGGTCCTCACCGGTGGTCCCAATCGTTTGGTTCCCATTCGAGTCTGCCGCGATCGTCGCGGGGTCAATCGCGTGCCGGAACGTCACGAAGATGCGCGTGTTCCGTGGGATCTCCCCGGCACCGCGTCCGGGGAAGTGATTCTCGATGGGACCGGCGCCGAGCGCACCGGTGAGGAACACATCGTCAACGAACCCGCCGGCAGTGGTGACCGTCCCACTTCCGTACAGCGCTTGCGTCAATCGCGAAATCACAAACTGCACGATGCCGAGCGACAGGAAGATGATGGCGAGGCCGATCGCGCCGTTCGTGAGCACCTTCTTCCCTTTGCCGATCTTCTCCTCGTCCCCACCGGACGTCATCCAGAGGAACCCGCCGTACAGGATGATGACGAGCGCGACGAGCCCGAGGATGCCGATGAACGCCCGGATGATCTTCGCGACCGTCACCCGAATGTCCTGCGTCGAGAGGCCGGTGGCGGTGCCGAACCCCAATCCGGTTTCGAGCGCGAAGGCACTCGAAATCGGAAGTAAGAAGTACGAAGTAAGAAGTAAGAAGATTGCGATTGCGCACGTACACCGAACCCACCGACGCGGGGATTGACCGCTCGGCGTTCGACTTTCTCCGCCAGAGGCGGATCCGCCTTTGGCGGAGGCTTGCCGCTTCGCGCTTCGCGCTTGTGGCTCCGCCATGTGGATATTCCACTCCTAGTGTACCACCTCCGCCGCATCGTGGCATCGGGAACAATACAGGACACCGGGTGTCTTCACGCGTTGACACCCGGTGTCCACGACCGTTGAGCGGACTACCGCAATACCTCTTCCACAATCTTCCTCACCACGGTGCCATCTGCCTTCCCTTGGAGCTCTTTCATGACCGCGCCCATGAATGGGCCCATCTGCATGGCGCCGGACTTCGCGCGCACGGCGGCGACAACCTTCCGTACCTCCTCTTCGGACATCGCCGCCGGGAGGTACTGCTCGATGATCTTGAGTTCTGATTCTGTCTGGTTCACGAGGTCTGCGCGGCCGCCCCTTCGGTACTCTTCTGCGGCTTCCGCGAGCTGCTTCGCGTGTCGTTTCACGACCGCGAGCTGCGCCGCATCATCGAACGCCTTCCCACTCCCCCGTGCTTCGATCTCCGCGTTCCCGAGCGCGGTCTTCAGCATCCGCAATGCGGACACGCGCGCAGCGTCCTTCGCCTTCATGGCCGTGACGAGGTCGGCCGTCAGTTGATCAACGAGGGACATAACGCGCATGGTTTCATTGTTGCATTGCTTCATTGCTGGCGATTGATCTCCGCCAACGATTGAACAATGAGACAATGGAGCAATGGAGCAATGACGACTACCGGCGGCGGAAGCGCTTCTTCGCCTTCATCTTCTCCAGCTCCTCATCGAGCTTCCCGATCTTCTCGAGATACGCGAGGTACCCCTTCTTCTGTTCGCGTTTGAGCGCAGCGGCACGCACGAGCGCCGGCGACTTCGGACGCCGGTGGAACCGAATCTTCTTCGCTTGGATGATGCGGCCGCTCATCTGCACCTTCCGTCCGAACCGACGGAGCATGCTGTCGAACGACTCGCCGCGACGACGATGGACTTCTACGGACATACGGGTGACACCTGACAGTTGACACCTAACACCTGACCATCCGGCACATCACCCGGTCAATGGTCAGATGTCAATGGTCAGATGTCAAATGTCGCGCAGGGGCTTGCCCCCGAGCAGGTGCACATGGAGGTGCGGGACGACCTGACCGCCCTCCTCTCCACAGTTCACGACGAGCTTGTACCCGCGATCGGCAATGCCGGATTCCCTCGCGATTGCCTGCGCGGTGAGCACGAGTCGCCCCACGAGCGACGCATCAGCCGAGGTGAGCGCGTTGACCGATTCGATGTGTCGCTTCGGCACGACGAGCACGTGCGTCGGCGCCTTCGGATGGATGTCGTCGAACGCGACGAGGTCAGCGTCCTGCCGACGGAACGTCGTCGGGAGCTCACCGTTTGCGATGCGGCAGAAGAGACAGGACAGAAAAGTTATGCGTCATGAGTTATGAGTGACGAGTTGATCGTCCCCTCTTCACTCTACACTCTTCCCTCTTCACTCTTGAAAGTCCTCGATCGTCGAAATCTCCTCCGGAAGGTCGTCTTTCTTCCCCTTCTTCGCCACGGGAGGCTGCTCCGCCACGGCCGCCTCGGGGATGATGTCCGCTCTCGATTCCCGCACCGTCTCCTGCTCGAGCCGCTTGCGCACCTCGGGCACCACCTTCTCGAACGCGATGATCTCCTGGATCCCGGAGCTCATCTCGCGCACGATGATCGTCCCATCAATGACCTCCTTCTGTCCAAGGATGAGCGTGAGCCGAACGCCGAGACGGTTCGCGTGCTCGAGCTGCCCCTTGAGGGAGTCCTTCGCGAAGTTCGCGGCGAGCGCAAACCCGTCGCGCCGGAGCTGCTCGAAGAGCCGCATCGCCTTCCGCTTCGCTTGCTCCCCGAGCTGCGCGAGGTAGATTGTCGGTACGGGCGCGGAGGGTGCGAGCAAACGCCCATCAGCGATCGCCTCCTTCATCTTCAAGATGATCCGCTCGATACCGAATGCGACGCCCGTCGCCGAGGTCGCGCGGCCGCCGAGCGACTCGGTCAGCCCATCGTACCGCCCACCCGCAGCGAGGGCAGCCTGCGCGGTCGGCGCGGTGGTTCCCTCTGCCACGACCGGCCAGAACTCGAACACCGTCTTCGTGTAGTAGTCGAGGCCGCGGACGAGGAACGGCGAGAGCGCGTACGGCACCTCGAGCTCGTCGAGGTACTCGAGCACGCGGATGAAGTGCTTCTTGCAGTCGTCGCAGAGCCAGTCCACGACCTGCGGCGCGCCGTCCTGGAGCCGCCGACACTGATCCTGTTTGCAGTCGAAGACGCGGAGGAACGCCCCGCGCTGCATCCGCCGCTTGCAGTCCTCGCAGAGGTCGGTGCGGTGGCTGCGGAGGTACGTCTCGAGTTCCAGTTCGTACGGCGGCCGGCAGGTCGGGCAGCCGATCGAGTTCACCTGCACGCTCACCGGGATCGCGAGCGCCTGGAAGAAGTTCATCCCGATCGTGATGAGCTCCGCGTCCGTCGCGGGGTGCTGCTCCCCGAGGACCTCGAGGCCGAACTGATGGAACTGGCGGAGACGTCCGGACTGCGGACGATCGTACCGGAACATGGGGCCGACGTACCAGAGCTTCACCGGCTGCGGCTGGTTGAGCATCCCGTGCTCGATGTACGCGCGGACGACCCCCGCGGTCCCCTCTGGTCGCAAGCTCACGTGGTCGCCGCCCTGGTCGGTGAACGAGAACATCTCCTTCTCCACGATGTCGCTCGCGCGACCGACCGAACGGACGAAGAGCGACGTGTCCTCGAGGATTGGCGTATCAATGCGTTGGTACCCGTACGTGCCCACGAGCCCCTCCATGAGCGATCGCACGTGCGCCCAGTGCGGCTGCTCGGACGGGAGGAGGTCCTTCATGCCACGGAGGAGCTGGATTGTGGGAATGCGCGGCACCTCCGGCGCGGCGGCGTCGGACGGCGGCAAGCGCTCCACCTTGGTCTCGGGGGCCTTCGTGGAGGGCTTCACCGGCGGTGTGATGGGTTTCTTGGTGGGCTTAGTAGGAGGCACAGGAGAAGTTCAAAGTGACAAGTGAAGAGTTCAAAGTTATGAATCGAACACTGTTCACTTTTCACTTGTAACTTTTAACTTACGGAACGACGTACTCCGGCGAATCAAACTTTCCAAATTTCTCAATCGGCCATCCCCGCAGCCACGCGCGACCGATGATCGCTTTCCGGGGGATAGGACCGAAGTCCTTCGAGTCGAAACTCTGGCGGCGGTTATCGCCGAGCACGAAGAGCTCGCTCGGCCCGAGGGCAACGATCCGCTCGCCCGGCGTCGTCACGCCAGATGCGAGGTACGATTCAGCGAGGAGGAACCCGTTCGGGTGCGCATCGTTCGCGATGCGCACGTGCCCGTCCCGGATCTCCACGCGCTCCCCAGGCATCCCGATGATCCGTTTGATGAAGAACTGGCTCGGATCGTACGGGTACCGGAAGACGACGATGTCCCCGCGCTGTGGTTCCCGAAACCGGTAGCTGAGCTCGTCAATGATGAGGTACTCGTGATCCTCGAAGTTCGGCTCCATGGACGCGCCCTTCACGTAGAACGGCTGGATGAGGAAGTACCGGATCGGGATGATGATCGCGAGCGCGACAATGACGACGCGCACGACCTCGAGGAGGTAGAGGCCAAACGCCGCCATCCGCGAGCGCCCCTCTGGGTTGTCGCGATCGAAGTCCGATTTGTACGCATCGAAGCTCATACGGAACACCTGACATCGAACACCTGACATCGAACACCTGACATTTGACCACCGAAGCCTGGCCTCTCGTTCCCTTGGTCAGGTGTCAGGAGTCAGGTGTCAGGTGTCTCGCCGTGATGCCGATCTCACCTCCCACCCTAGCACACCCTCTCACCCACCGCAACATCACTCTGCTACGATAGTTGACGGTGTCCCGGTATGCAGATCCCGTCCTCGCCCAACCTCCTCGGTGACCTCGTCACTGCGCCACCGCCTGACCGAATGAACAGGAGCGCCCGGGGAGCCCGTCTCCTCCGGCGCGTGCTTCGCGTTGCGCGGACGGCCGCGATCGTCGCCGCGGTCGCGTTCGTCGTCCTTGCCTGGACCACGCGGTCGTCGAACCCGAACGTCCTCGTCGCGCTCCGTGATTCCGCGACGGTCCGCTCGCTCCTCTCGCTCCTCCGAAGCCCATCGTCCATCCTCCAGGGCGAGGCAGCAGATCGCATCACCATCCTCCTCCTCGGCATGGGCGGCGAGGGGCACGAAGGCCCGCTCCTCACCGACACCATCCTCGTCGCGAGTATCCAGCCATCCACGAAGCGCGCAACGCTCGTCTCGATCCCGCGCGATCTCCTCATCCCGCTCCCGAACGGCGGATTCGAGAAGGTGAATGCGATCAACGCGTACGCGGAGCGCGGTGAGGGCGAGGGTGCGGCGGCGGTCCGTGCGGCGCTCGCACACACCCTGGACCTGTCGATCCCGTACCACGTGCGCGTGGATTTCACGGGGTTCTCGGGTCTCATTGATGCGATCGGCGGCATCACGATGGACGTCGAACGAACGATCGACGACCCGCAGTACCCCATCGCAGGCCAGGAGAGCGCGCCGTGGGCCGAGCGATTCGAGCGTCTCGTGATCCCCGCGGGTCGGCAACACATGGATGGTGCGCTCGCGCTGAAGTACGTGCGATCCCGCCACGCGATTGGCGTCGAGGGCTCGGATTTCGCTCGCGCGCGACGGCAGCAGCGTCTCCTCATGGCGGTGCGCGACCGCGTGCTCGGGCGCGGATTCCTCGCAAACCCCCGATCGCTCCTCGCGTTGCTCGACGCATGGCGCACCCACGTGCAGACGAACCTCTCGCCACCCGAGCTCCTCCGGCTCTCGACGTTCGTCCCGCTCATCACCGGCGATGACGCAACCCGCGTCGTCTTTACGGACGAACCGAACGGCGAGCTCGCCGCGGCCCGTTGGGGTGGTGCGTACGTCCTGCGTCCGCGCGACGGCACCTTCGAGCAGATCCGCGCGATCATCCGGAGCACGCTCGCGTCGTCGGTCACCGAGGAACCGCTTCGACCGCTCTCCGTGGAAATCTGGAACGGGACGAACATCACCGGGCTCGCGGCGGAGACCGCCGCATCGCTCACCCGTGATGGGTTCTCGGTCGCAGCGGTCCGCAACGCGCCGAGCCGAACGGTCGAACGGACCATCATCTACCGTAGCGAGCGAGTTTCGAGTGACCTCGTGGAGCGACTTCGGACGGAACTACGCGCGGACGTTTCTACCGCCTTCCCACTCCCCACGAACGCGACGGCGAGTAAACCCGACATGCTCATCGTGCTCGGAAGTTCCTCCGCGCCGCTATGATGACCATCGCCCTCATCGGCAGAACCAACGTGGGGAAGTCCACCCTCTTCAACCGGATGGTTGGAGAATCGCGGGCGATCGTCTCGGAACTCCCGCACACGACGCGGGATCGGAACGTGGGAACGACCGCGTGGCGTGGGGTGGAGCTGCGGGTGATTGATACGGGGGGGATCGAAGAGGGAAGAGGGAAGAGGGAAGAGGGAAGAGGTATTGAGCATGAAATCCGCCGACAGGTCGAACTCGCCATTGGCGACGCCGACATACTCGTGCTCGTCACCGATGTCCGCGAGGGAGTTCTGCCGGGCGAACAGCGCATCAGCCAGTATCTCCGGAGACTCGGCAAACCGATCATCGTCGCGTGCAACAAGGCGTCGACGGAGCGCCGACGCCTCGCCTGCCAGGAATTCTCCGCACTCGGCCTCGGTGAAGTCTCCCCCATCGCCGCAATCACCGGCGCAGGAGTGGGGGATCTCTTAGATCGAATCGTTGTGAGCCACACCCCCACGCCCCCCCTCCAGGGGATGGGGGGAAAGAAGAAAAATTTCTCCCCTTCCACCGCAGTGGAGGGGAGCGCCTGCCCGCCTTTGGCGGGAGAGGGGGAGGGGGAATTACTCGTCACTCGTCACTCGTCACTCGTCACTCGCATCGCAATTGTTGGTGAGCCAAACGTCGGCAAATCCTCCCTGCTCAACGCCATCCTCGGCCGCGAGGAGGTCATCGTGCTCCCAGAGCCCTTCACAACACGCGACGTCCACGATGTGGAGCTTGAAGTGGGCGGACGAACGATCACCCTCTTGGACACCGCTGGTATTCGTCGCCTCGCGGTCCGTGCAGTGTGGACGAGCCGGACACGCATTGAAGAGATCGAGCGTCTCGCGGTTCGTCGAAGCCTTGCAGCAATCGAGCGCTCAGACGTCACCATCCTCGTCCTCGATGCGACCCGCGCCGCGTCGAAGCACACGAAGCAGCTCGCTGCCGCCATCATCGACGCCGGCCGCGCCTGCGTGATCGTCGTCAATAAAACTGACCTCATTCCCCCCCTTCCACCTAGCGTCGGGCCGGAGGAGCACGAGCGGGTGACGCGGAGGGGGGGTCCCCCACCGCGCGCAGTCGAACGAGCACGGTGGGGGTCCGCAGCGGCAGGACCCGCGAGCGCTCCGCCAATCACCGCCACCATCCACCACCTCTTCCCCCACCTCTCCTGGGCGCCGGTGCTCGCGACTTCTGCAACCAAGGGCACGAACGTCCCCAACATCGTGCCGGCTGCCATCCAGAGCGCCGAGAACTGGCGCCGACGGCTCGAACCGAACGAGCTCGCCGCGGTGCACGCGATCGTGAAACACCACATCCCCATGGCGAAGACCTCGTTCGGCCGCAAGCGCAGCCACGTCATCGAACTCCGTCAGACCGACACCACACCGCCGTGGTTCCTCCTCCTCTCCCGCAAACGCATCAAGCTCCCGAAAGCGATCCCCGCGATCGTCGAACGCGCCCTCCGCGAGCACGCGGACTTCGAAGGCACGCCGATACGAATCACGATCAAGAGTGTGAAGGCGTGAACCCGAATACCAAATTTCTAATTCCTAATTTCTAATCAAGCCCCAAGCACCAATCCCCAATTATTTGACCGTTGGATTTTGGGATTTGAGCATTGGGCATTGATTAGAAATTAGAAATTTGTCATTAGAAATTATGGTCCCGATTCTCATCATCGGTCTCGGCAACCCCGGCAAAGAGTACGACGGCACCCGACACAACGTCGGCCGCGAAATCGTGGACGCGATTTCGCGGAATGACGAATTCCGAATGACGAATTCCGAATGGCATGACCGAAAATCACTCGACGCAGAGATGCTGGAGTGTGAGCTCGGTGGTCAGCGCGTCATCCTCGCAAAGCCGACGACGTACATGAACGAGAGCGGCCGCGCCGTCTCCGCCCTCGTCAAGCAATTGGGTCAGGTGTCAGGTGTCAAGTGTCAGGTGTTGGTCGTCCACGACGACCTCGATCTCCCCCTCGGCACCCTCCGCCTCTCGCAGGGAGGCTCGAGCGGCGGGCACAAGGGCGTGCAATCCATCATCGACGCGCTCGGCACGAAGGACTTCCTCCGCCTCCGCATCGGCATCGGGCCAAACGAAACACCCGACGGCCACCGCATCCCCTCCGAAAAATTCGTCCTCGAGAAATTCCGAACGGAAGAGCGGGGAACTATTGACGCCGCAGTCGCTCGCGCCGTCGATGTGATCCTGATGTTGATTCGCGACGGCCTCCCCGCCGCACAACGATTCACGGACTTGCATTGAAGAGACCCCGCGCACGCCGAAACAATGACCGAGTGCTCAACATTTGGCCCAGAGCAAGACGATCGAGAGTTGTTCTGTCTCAGATCGAGGAACCCCCCGACTCCACGCATCCACCCACCAAAACAAAACCTAACGTATCCTCACGATCGTGAGGATACGTTAGGTGCACCGTTGAGAGATGGTGTGGAGGCCGCACAGGCGGTCGCCACTTCGCTGGAACATCGACATCGCCGTACCCGAGGATCAACCGAAAACACTACACGTCAAAATGCAGCCGCCAGGACTTCTCTTCCTCGCGGTCGTCGAACTTCCTTACCGTGAGGCACTGCACCCGCCGACCAAGCCCGAGGTCTACCTTGATGAGCCGCACGAGGTCGGCGCAGGGGTAGGGCGTGAGCCAGACACTCTTCTGGATGGGGTAGAGGCCGAGCCGGTTGAGGTGCGTTCGGAGGTTGTCACGGAGGTGCCGACGCTTTTCCTGGATGTCGAACATGATGAATCGCCACTTCCCATCCCATTTCTTCGGCACCGGAACCTCCGCATGCGCAAGCTCACACCGCATGAGGTACTCTCGTCCCGTATCCGTGAGTGCGTACTCCACCGTGCGGCCGCGGTGGACCTCCTCCACGAGTCCGCGGCGCAGGAGGCGTCGAAGCGCGCGGTCGATCAAGTAGCGCCGCTGCCACTCCGGCTTCCGAGGGAAAAGCTTCGCGACACCAACGATGCCCGGGGCAGCCGCGGCGACGACCACGATCCCCGCAGCAGCCACGATCGCGAGGAGTATCGCCCCGATCCGTTTCACATTCTCTTGGTGTCGCATCTTCATTGGCATAGCCCTCACGGTCCCCGTGTCTATGAACGACATCGACTCATCGTCGATGACGATGCTACCACATGCAAGGCTTCAGAAACAGATGCCGAGCCGCAAGCCCTCCACCAACAATCTAACACATTCTCACGATCGTGAAAATACGTTAGGTCACCATTGGTTCAATCGGGGGGAGGGGGGAAGGAGGGATGGGGCTTCCGACTTTCTTGTGGGTATTTCTGCACGTAGTGGAAGCATGCATCTGCCCCGTAGGGTCTCAGCCCACCACTACCAACGATCGAGAGCCCCTGCAAACGGGCGGGTATGAAACCCGCCCCTACGTTTTGTAAAAGTAAAACTCGGAACCCGAGGCCCGAAGGCCAAGGAATTCCGAGTTTCAAGCGTCCAACTACCGAGTGCCACTCCCGAGGGGCGAACGACGGACGACCGGGACCGAGTAGTACGGATCCGTGTAGCCATCCCAGTTCACGCCCAGGTCCACCTGCCGATCGCCGCGGCTCCAGCCCCAGAGCGGCACGCGCCGCCACGGGTCG
The DNA here is from genome assembly GCA_964585225.1 of uncultured Gammaproteobacteria bacterium. Classification (GTDB taxonomy): domain Bacteria; phylum Patescibacteriota; class Patescibacteriia; order JACPHY01; family JACPHY01; genus CAZPCZ01. The sequence goes on along the minus strand of CAZPCZ010000026.1, from coordinate 5,389 downwards.
CGGCCGGGAACCGAACACTGGTAGCCAGCGATCCACTCGAAGGGGACGGTGGTGCCGTCCATCTTGCGGATGCGCCTCGGGTGCTGAGCGGCCGAGGCGAGGAGGCCAGCGTGGGGAGAGGTCTCCGGAGAGCGGACGTCCATCGGCTTGAGGCCGGCCTCCTTCTCCCAGTTCGCACCGTGCTCGATAACCTCGATGCGGACGCCGGGCTCGTGGGTGATGCCCGGGAGGAGCTGGAGGGAGTCCGAGATGGCCCGGAGATTCGGGTTCCGGTACTGGTTCGGGTGCTGGGCCTTGATGATCTCCCAGTACGCGTCGAACGTCCGGTGCTCACCGAGGACGCCATCCTTCGCTTCGAGGAAGGCGACGACGTTCACGGAGATGAGCCGGTTCTCCGGTGAGGCGAGTTCCGCGAGGGACTCGGCGGGTGGAACGTCGAGCCGCTCGTCCCAGCCCTTCGGCAGCCCCCAGCCGTACCGCTTGTTCCACCGCCAGATGTTCTGAACCTGCTGGGCGATGGGGGTGTAGCGGTCGTGGAGGAGACGGGGGCGTTGACGCCGCGCGCCCTCGATCTTGCTGACGCCCTCCAAGCAGATCGCTTCACGCAGCTCAAGGAGCTGGCGACGAACGGTCGCCTCGCTCGTCGGCCGCCGAATCGCGTCCGCAAGTTCCGCATCGAGCCCGAGCTCCCCGAGCCGCCGAACGGTCGGCCACATGAGGTCGCCAGGAAGCTCGAGGAACGGGGTTCTGGGACCGATGTCCCGTTTCGGATGTGCCGTCGCCATGACAGGTAACCCTCCTTTCGGTTCGCTGCACATTGGTGGGTGTGACGCCGAAGCGGGCGACGTGCCGGCTCGTGCGTGTAGCCCTCTTGGAAAGGTGCAGCGTTGCAACGGTATCACGGTTCCTTTCGCTTGTCCAGCCCCCGTCGCTTTTCCCTCTTCTTTTCCTCCTCCCTCACTTCGCCAAGGCTTCGCGGGGCAAGTCTAGCACCCCGTGCAAATGGGCTCTCCTCGTCCGTGAGGAGCTGGCGGCCTCCGCCTGCGCCCATGCGGCCGAGCGCGTCGTCCGTCATCCGTTTGATGGCGCGTTTCTCCGCATCGCGCTGCGCGCGTGTCTTCGGTGGAACATACCGCACGCCCGGCCCGTGCTCCATCTCAAGTCGCGCCTGTTCATCCTCGGGAGTTGGATCGTATGGTTCCTCCGCCGCTGGCTCTTCCGGCGGGGGTGGCGACGGTGGCTCCTCCTCGCTTGTCGGGCGAGGTTTGAAGAGGTCGAATTGTTCGGGACGGTGTTGCTGCTTCGCCATATCAGTTTCTCCCTCATCCACAGTACCAATCACCGCACACTGTGTCATGCTGAGCCCCGAAGGGGATGCTCCGCATTCCTACGGGGTTACACTCCGCGAATCATCTCACATCGATGCGTGAGATCCTTCGGTCGCTATGCTCCCTCAATCGAACCTCACCCCCTCTCGCTCCCCCTCTGAGAGAGGGGGAGAAATTGCAGGCTGGCTCGGACTCGCGGCGCTCGTGGATGATGTCGGTGCGAAAAACCTCCACCGGCTCATCGCGACAACCGGCGGCGCTGATACCGCGTGGGCTGCGGACCGTGCGGCGCTCACACGGGCCGGTGTCTCTCCGCGCGCGGCAGAACGCTTCCTCGAGCTCCGGCCAGGGATCAACGTCGCTGCGATCGCAGCGACGGTTGAACACGAGCGCATCACACTCATCCCGTGGGGTGACTCGCGGTACCCGAAGCTCCTCACCCAAATCCCCGACCCCCCGATCTGCCTGTTCGTCCGCGGAGACGCCTCGCTGCTCAGCGAGCGTGCGATCGCGATCGTCGGCACGCGGAAAGCGACCACGTACGGACGGGCAGCCACGGAGGTGCTCATCCCACCGCTCGTCCGTGCCGGCCTCGCCATCACCTCGGGGCTCGCCTATGGGATTGATGCGTACACCCACGCCGCCTGCCTGCGCGCGAGCGGTCGTACGGTCGCGGTACTTGGCACCGGCGTCGATGGAGCCAGCCTCTACCCACCCGGGAACCGGAGTCTCGCACAGCAGATCATCGCTCAGCATGGCTGCCTCGTGAGCGAGTTCGTGCCCGGGACGCCGGGCCTCCCGCTCCACTTCCCGGCGCGCAACCGCATCATCGCCGGGCTCACGGTCGGATGCCTCGTCATCGAGGCGCCGGAGGATTCCGGTGCGCTCATCACTGCGCGGTTCGCACTTGATTTCGGCCGCGAGGTGTTCGCGCTGCCCGGGCCGATCACGAACGCGATGAGCGTCGGTACGAACGCGTTACTCAAATCCGGCGCGACGCCGGTGACCGCCGCTGCCGACATCATTGATGCGCTCCACCTCGAGGAACTCCTGCCGCCGGCCCCGAAACATCGCGCCACCGCAATGGGACTCCCCGGCCGCATCCTCGAAGCGCTCAGCTCCGCACCAATTCAAGTCGATGCGCTCTGCGAACAGCTCACCATCCCCAGCCACGAGCTCACATCCGCCTTGACGTCGCTCGAACTTGATGGTGCAGTCAGAGACATTGGGAGCTCGCGTTATATTCGCGTGTCCTAGCATGTCCAAAACATTGGTCATTGTAGAATCGCCCACGAAGGCGAAGAAGATCTCCGAGTTCCTCGGGGAGCACTTCACCGTGCGCTCGTCGTACGGGCACATTCGTGATCTCCCGAAAGGGAAGCTCGGCGTGGATGTCGCGAACGACTTCGCGCCGGAATATGTCATACCGCCGGATGACCAACGGCATGTTGCAGAACTCCAGAAAGCTGCGGCGGGCGCCGAGGAGGTCATCCTCGCCACCGATGAAGACCGCGAAGGAGAGGCCATCGCGTGGCACCTCGCCGAGGCTCTGGGCCTCGGAAGCGCGAAGCCTGTGAAGCGGATCGTGTTTCACGAAATTACGAAGACGGCCATCAAGAATGCGCTCGCGAACCCGCGCGCGATCGATCAGCGGCTCGTTGATGCGCAGCAGTCACGGCGCATCCTCGACCGGCTCGTCGGGTACACGCTCTCGCCCTTCCTCTGGCGGAAGGTTGCCGGTGGGCTCTCCGCCGGCCGCGTGCAGTCCGTCGCGGTGCGCATCCTCGTGGACCGCGAACGTGAGGTCCGGGCGTTCGTGCCGGTGGAGTATTGGACGATCGAAGCGCGGCTTCGATCGGAATCAGGAATGAAGAATCAGGAATCAGGAAGCGAATTCTCCGCGTTCCTGAAATCCCGCGATGGTAAAAAGTTTGTTCCAAAGAATCAGGATGAGACGAACGCCGTCGTCGCCGCATGCGAAAGCGCCGTGTGGACCGTCGCGAATGTGGAGGACAAGGACGTGCGACGCATACCGCCCGCACCGTTCACGACCTCGACGCTCCAGCAGGAGGCGTCGCGGAAACTCGGATTCTCCGTGAAGCAGACGATGACGCTCGCGCAGCGCCTGTACGAGAACGGGTACATCACGTACATGCGCACGGATTCTGTTTCGCTCGCAACAGAAGCGCTCGCAGCGATCCGCTCACAGGTCCGCGATCAATTCGGCGGCAGCTACGCGATGGCGGATGCCCGAACGTACGTGACGAAATCGAAAGGTGCGCAGGAAGCGCACGAGGCGATCCGGCCGACCGATCCGTCACGAACACCCACCGCACTCGCAAGCGAACTCGAAGATGGGCAGCAACGGCTCTATGAGCTCATCTGGCTCCGTACGATGGCGACGCAGATGCCGGATGCGCAGTTGAAGCGGGTTGGGGTGGATGTTGAGGCACGCGAAAGGGCGAGAGCAGGCGGGAAAACATCGGGTGTTGACGTGAAAACACCCGATGTTGAGGAGCCTGCGGCCAAGCGTGTGCGGCAGACCTACACGTTCCGCGCCACTGGCCAGACCATCACCTTCGACGGATTCCTCCGCGTGTACCAGGAGGGGAAAGATGAGGAACAAGAACGAGGACGAGAGCAGGAACCAGACGAGGGAGAAAAAATCCTCCCGCCGCTCACGGCCGGTGAATGCTGCGACCTCCGCGAGCTCAAGCCTGAGCAGCACTTCACGAAGCCGCCGCCACGGTACACTGAGGCCTCGCTCGTGAAGAAACTCGAGGAGGAGGGCATCGGCCGCCCGTCCACGTACGCACCGACGATCTCCACGGTGATTGCTCGCGGATACATCCGGAAGGAGGGCCGTCAGCTCATCCCGGAGGAAGTCGCGTTCCTCGTCATTGATCTCCTCAAGGAGCACTTCACGGACATCGTGGATCTGAAATTCACGGCGAAGATGGAAGAGGACCTCGACGAGATCGCCGAGGGGAAGCAGGATGACGGAGCGTTCCTCAAAGGATTCTGGGCGCCATTCGAATCGCAGGTGAAGGAGAAACAGGAGGCGCTCACGAAGGCAGATGTGACCCAAGAGCGCGTGCTCGGGAAGGACCCCGCGACCGGGCTCGAGGTCCTCGTACGTCAGGGACGGTTCGGTCCGTACATCCAACTCGGCCGACTCGAAGATATGGCGGAGATCCCCCCAAAGCGGAAGGGCGGAAAACCAAAAAAGGAAAAACCGAAGCACGCCTCGCTGCCGAAAGATGCAAACAAGGACACCGTCACGCTCGAGCAGGCGCTTGCATTGCTGCAGTTCCCGCGCGTGCTCGGGGTCCATGAGGGGAATGAGGTCACGGCGAACCTCGGACGATTTGGGCCGTACGTGAAGTGCGGCGACGCGAACGCGAGCATTCCGGAAGGAACGAACCCTGCGACGCTCACGCTCGAGCAGGCGCTGACGCTCTGCGCAGAGCGGAAGGAACAGAAACGAAGGGCGGCAGAGCCGCTCCGCGTGCTCGGCGCGAGCACCGATACGAACACCGAGGTCGTCATCAAAACTGGCCGCTTCGGCCCGTTCGTGACTGACGGTACGACACTCGCGTCCGTTCCGAAATCGTCATCCGTTGAGGCGATCACGCTCGAGGAGGCGGTGGATCTCCTCGCCAAAAAGCGCGCGAGAGGAAACGGACGTCGTCGCTGAACAGGAAAACGGCCCCTCCCGAGAGGGAGAGGCCGTCTGGTGCACTTGTCGTCAGCCGCCGTCCGGGGCGCTGGCCGGCCGCAAGTCGACCGACCAGTTCGCGCCGAGGCCGCCGTTGGACACGAGGGTCTCCGGCGTGACGACGTCGTTGACGAACACGTCGGGGTCGTCGCGCTGCTGGAGGCCGTCGGACTGATAGGCCATCCAGATGCCGTTGTTCGGATCGTCGCAGTTCCGAAGGCACGCGTTGAACACGTGCTGCACCGGCGCGACGTTCTCGAACGTGGCACGGATTTCGCGGCCGCTTGTCCCCCCGAGCGCGAATGGCGCGCAGGCCCAGCCGCCGCCGAAGGTCGAGCAGAAC
>CAZPCZ010000025.1:6525-17698 GCA_964585225.1 uncultured Gammaproteobacteria bacterium | reverse complement strand
AGCTGCACGGAGGAGGCCACGAGCGTGGCTAGCGGTGCGCGTGCATGTGCATTGCGGGAAGCAGCAGGGACATGGCCTGCGCGAACGCGACGGTGAAGCCGAGCCCGAATGCGCGTAGGTTCCCCGTGTGGGCTCCAAGCGCTGCGACGAGCGAGGCGGAGGGCATCACGATGAGCGTCGACAGCACATTGATGAGGAGTAGGAGCTGGAGGAAACCTCCGAGGAGGACGTTCAGAGTGGGCGGCATGAGCAACTCCTTTCGTGTCGTGGTGGTTACTCGAGGACGCCGGTGGCGAGGAGGAGGCCGAGTGCGCAGGTCGGGAGGCTGATTTTCAGGAGCTCGCGGGCGAAGTACCAGCCGTTCTCCGCATCCACGGCGGTCGCACACAGGGCGAGTCCGGTGAGTAGGATGCCACAGACGAGTAGGAGCGCGCCTTGGCCCCGTGAGCGCTCGCTGTGTAGAGTTTTTGTGCCCATGTTCTTGCCTCCTCATCTGTGCTGGGAAGGTGCTGCTGGACGATGGGACCACGATAGCACCGGCCATGCGTACGGTCAACCCAGCACCACTCCGATGGCCATCGGAGTGGTGCTGGGTCAAGCTCGGTACCTTCAGCACGTTGAAACGCCCCGGAGGTATCCGGGGCGTCGGTCGAAGCGGGCGATTTCAGTTCGGGCGCGGTGCTGTGTCTCCGCGCGAGCTGGCGCCGGGGCCGTCGGCCACGGCGAGCGCTCGACGCGGCATACGGATCGCGCACGGTGCGGGCTGCGGCTGGAAGAGGCTGACCATCCAGAGCAGCAGCCAGATGTTCAGGGTGATCGAGACCAGGACGGACAGTCCGGTCCCGATCCATCCCGCGCGGAAGGCGAGGATTGCGATCGTTCCGAACGGCGCGAGGCTGATCGCCGTCACCGCGCAGAGCGCGACGAAGACGATGGCGAGGAGCACGCGGAGCGTGATGCCGAGGATGTTCATGGTGTCTCCCTCCTTCACGGCATGTAGTGCTCGGCGCGCCAGGGGCCCCCGCGGAGCCGACGGCGACCCTGCCGGATGAGGTAGGTACCGTACGCGACGAGGAAGAAACCCGAGAACAGACCGGTGATCGTCATCGCGACTCCGAGTGACCGATGCACCGGCCATGACATGAGATCGCCCATCGAACTGGCGATCATCAAAACGCCGACGAGGATGCTGAACGGCCCGGCGACGTAGGTGACGAGCTGTTCGCTTCGGTAGTCGCTCATGGAGCTCCTTTTTCCAGCTTGGTTGTGAAGGGGCGGGCTGCCGGAACGGCTACGGGTACGGTAGCATGGAAGTTCCATGCTGTCAAGCATCATCGGGAGCTTTGTGTTGAGCGCTGTTATTGCGGTGATCATCACACCGCGCGTTGCGGCGTGGGCGCGGAGGAGGGGAGTGGTGGATGTGCCGAGGGGGAGGAAATTCCACGCACGACCAACTCCGCTCCTCGGCGGCATCGCCATCTACCTCGCGTTCGCGATCGGGCTCGGCCTCGTCGTGTGGTTCACGCGCGCGCCGTTTGAGGGGCGGATCAGTCCCATGGAGCTCGGGGCGGTGTTTTTCGGGGGGCTCATCCTCGTTATCGGTGGGTACCTCGACGACCGCTATCGTCTTCGTCCCGTTCGCCAATTCCTCTTTCCGCTCCTTGCGGTGGCGATCGTCGCTGCGGCAGGTATCGGCATCTCGAAGATCACCAATCCGTTCGGTGGCGTCGTGCTCCTCGCGCCGTGGGTGACAGTTGCATTCACCGTCGCGTGGCTCCTCGGGACAACGTACACGATGAAACTCCTCGATGGGCTCGATGGACTCGTCAGTGGCATCACCGCGATCGGGGCGCTCCTCATCACCGCGCTCTCACTCACGACGCGGTACTGGCAGCCGGACGTGGCCGTCATGAGCCTCGCGCTCGCGGGCGTTTGTCTGGGATTCCTCATCTTCAACTTCCACCCCGCGCGTATCTTCCTTGGCGAGGGGGGATCGACGCTCTGCGGATTCCTCCTCGGCGTCCTCGCAATCATCTCGGGTGGGAAGGTCGCGACCGCGCTCCTCGTCATGGGGATTCCAGCGGTGGACGTCGCGCTGGTTATCGGACAACGTCTCCTGCGGCGGGGGAGCATCGCGCAGGGCGACCGCTCGCACCTGCACTTCCGCCTGCTCGATCTCGGTTTTTCCCACCGCGGTGCGGTGCTGTCCCTCTATACGCTCGCCGCAGGCTTCGGCACGACGACGTTGTTCCTGCAGGCGCAGCAGAAACTGATCGCTATCGTGGTGCTCACGCTCCTCGCGATCATTCTCTCCGCGGTGGCGGCGGTCAGGAAACGAGGAACCACCGCTCCGGAGAGCAGTGGTCGGTGAAGCGGTGCTCCACAAAGGCGAGCGCAGGGCGCCCGAGCTGAACCGGTCGCCGCCGGCCAGTCGTGTCAGCCAGGACGGGCGACTGCTCGGGGGGCGTTGCGAGCGTCAAGCTCCGTCGCTGGCCCAAGGACGCCCCGCGCTCGCGCGATCAATTCAGCGTGTCGTCGCTCGTCGCCGACGCGATCGACGGGAACTGGTGGCGTGCCGCGAGGAGTTCGAGGCCGGCGTGGTACGCGAGCGCGACCTCGTGGTCGCTCGCACCGTGGCGTTCGGCCTGGTGCCGTCGCGTGTCGGCGAGCCCGACCGTCTCGTTCCCTGCGATCGCCTGGGTGTAGAGGCGGAGGAACACTTCGCGTGGGTCGATTGCTTCGGTGTGCACGGCTTTCCCTCCTGAAGGTGCGTGGTGTGCCCGGCAGTATTCAACCCATCGGGTTGTACTGCCGGGTGTGCTACTGTGTATCATACTCGTTATGCGCGTATTCGTCAAGACCGCGGTTGCGTTCCTCGTGGTGATGGCGGTTGGCATCGGCTACATTCAGTTCTCACGGCGCCTCGCGCTCGATGAGCGCGCGCTTCGTCATGAGACGGGCGCGGTGTTCACGGAACGCGCGACCGTTCGCATTCCGGAGGCACAGTACACCGCACGGGTCGAGGTTGCGCGGACCAACGAGGATCGCGCACAGGGGCTGAGCGGCCGCCGGTCGCTGCCGCCGAGCACCGGATTGCTCATGGTGTTCGATCAGACCGACTACCACGGCATCTGGATGTCCGGCATGCGGTTCTCGATCGACCTCGTCTGGATTGCCGGTGGCGCAGTGGTAGGCACCGCCGAGCGATTACCGGTCCCACGGCGTGGCGAGACCTACCTCCCGATCTTTCGACCAGACATCCCCGTGCTCCTCGCACTCGAGGTCCCGGCAGGGACGGTCGCGGCACAGGAGATACGAAAGGGGCAACGAGTGGAGGTGGAGTTTGACGGTCAGTAGGGGACACGGTACGGTGTAGGTTCCGTGGTGGTGAACATCCGAATGCTCCGAATTTCATCCGAATGCCTCGAATATTCGGATCATTAGGATCCGCATTCGTAGATTCGGATGTTCCTCTGTATGTACGCAGTCATCCAGACCGGCGGGAAGCAGTACCTCGTACGGGAAGGGAAGAGGTATCGATTTGAGAAATTGCCGGGGAATCCCGGCGATGCGGTGTCGCTTGACCGCGTACTCCTCACGTTCGATGAGGGAGGGGAGCACGTGCGCGTGGGAACGCCGACCGTCCCCGGCGCGCAGGTCATCGGGAAGATCACTCAGCAGGGCCGAGCCGATAAGATCACGGTCGTGAAGTACAAAGCGAAGGTGCGGTATCGTCGCAAGCTCGGCCACCGGCAGCATTTCACGGAGGTGGAGATCGGAGGAGTAAAGGTGTAGAGGTGTAAGGACGTAGAGGCGCATGAGAGCGCACCCGACCGTGAGGTCGGGTGCGTTGGTTGTGTATGGCTCAGCGGGTATCACCGGGAATGGACCGTGGTAGGCGTCGTGATCGTCCGGCGGCCGCTCAGCGCATCACTGAGCGTGATGGGGTCTGCGTACTCGAGGTCGCCGCCGACTGGCAGTCCGCGCGCGAGGCGCGTGAGGCGAATGTCAGTGTCGGCGAGCTGTTGTGCGAGGTAGTTCACCGTCGTTTCGCCTTCGATCGTGGGGTCGAACGCGAAGATGATTTCCCGGATGCCCTGTTGCCCCGCTGCCGCACTGCCCCGCTGCCCGATTCGTTCGACGAGTTCTTGGATGCGTAGTTGTTCCGGTCCCACCCCTTCGATCGGTGCGAGGAGGCCGTCGAGGATGTGGTAGAGGCCGTGGAACTCGCCGGTGCGTTCGATCGCGAGGAGGTCTGGCATCTCCGCAACGACGCAGAGGACCGTGCGGTCGCGTCGAGCATCTCCGCAGATGCCGCAGCGAGTCCCATCGCTCACCATGCCACAGTTTCCACATCGGCCAATGCGGTCACGCACCGCCGCGAGTTGCGCGATGAACGCGGTGACCTCCTCCTGGGGTTGCCGGAGGAGGTGCAGCGCATACCGCTCCGCCGACTTCGGCCCGACGCCGGGGAGTCGCCGGAACCGATCAATGAGGCCCTGGATCACGGATGGGTACCCGTTCATGCAGCGACTGCAGCTGGCGTCACCGCGCGTTGCCGCTCGAGCGTGCGGAAGCACACGCGTGCCTCGTCGAAGAAGAGCTTGATCGTTCCGGTCGGCCCATTCCGGTGCTTCGCGATGTGGATTTCCGCGATGTTCCGTTCCTCCGGCGAGAGATCTTCGAGTCGGTACCCGCGATCCGCCGCCTTGCGGTAGATGAACATGACAACGTCTGAATCCTGCTCGATGGAGCCGGACTCGCGGAGGTGCGCGAGCTTCGGAATCGCGGGCTTCGACATCTCGACTGCGCGCGAGAGCTGCGAGAGCGCGAGGACGGGGACGTTGAGTTCGCGGGCAATACCCTTCAAGCCTCTCGTGATCTCCGCAATCTCGAGGACGCGGCTCTCCGTCTTCATCCCGCCTTCCATGAGCTGGAGGTAGTCAACGATGAGGAGCCCGAGTCCGTGTTCCATCTGGAGCCGCCGCGCTTTCGTGCGGATCTCCATGATGTTCATGATTGCGGAGTCGTCAATGAAGATCGGCGCTTCGGAGAGCGCGCCCATCGCGTGGCCGATGCGCGGGAAGTCGTCGGCGTCCGGTCGGTCGGAGAGCCGCCCGGTCCGCATGCGCCAGAGCTCGACGTTCGCCTGGCTACAGATGAGTCGGTCGACGAGCTGCTCCTTCGACATCTCGAGCGAGAAGATACCGACCGGCTGTTTGGTTTGGACCGCGACGTGTCGAGCGATGTCGAGCGCGAGCGAGGTCTTCCCGACGCTCGGTCGCGCGGCGAGAACGACGAGATCCGAGCGCTGGAGTCCCGCGAGGAACTGGTCGAGGTCTGGGAATCCGGTCGGGACGCCGCGGAGCTTCCCCTTCTCGCGGTGGAGTTCATCAATGCGATCGAAGGCAGTCGAGAGGACATCTTGGATGGGGATGAACGTCTGCCGGAGGTGCTGTTGAGAAACGGCGAAGAGGAGGCGCTCGGACTCATCGAGCGCCGCCGCTGTCTCGCCCTCTGCGGTGAAGGCGGTGCGAGTGATCTGCGCGGCTGCGTCAATGAGTCGGCGGAGCGTCGCCTTTCGGGCGATGATGTCCGCGTAGTGGACGAGGTGCGCGGCGGTCGGGACCGCGGTCGAGAGTTCGACGAGCGCGCTGCGGCTGCCGACCGCTTCGAGCTGGTTCTTCTCCTGGAGGCGATTCGCGAGGCTCAGGAGATCAATCGGCTCCCGCCGCTCGAAGAGTTCACGCATCGCCGTGAAGATGATCCGATTCGACTCAGCGTAGAAATCCTCCGGACGGACGCGATCTGCGATGCGAATCATGCCGTCGCGGTCAATGAGGAGCGCGCCGAGGAGCGACTGCTCCGCCTCGAGGTTCTGGGGGGGGATGCGATCCATGCCAATGCAGAACGATGAATAGAGAATGTAGAATTACGATACCACAGTGCGGAGGTGCTCACACGGGTGTCGCCTGTGGTACGCTTGTGGACTATGCCTACGACGGATACCACCCGCCACTACCCTCGCGCCATCGCGATGCTCATTGGGACCATTATTGGCGTCGGGATCTTCGGGGTTCCGTACGTTATCGCCCGGAGCGGGGTTGCGATCGGGCTTGTCCACTTCGTCGTGCTCACGCTCGCCGTGCTCCTCGTCCACCTCTGGTTCGGCGAGCTCACGCTTCGGACGAAGGCGCACCACCGGCTCGTCGGGTATGCGGAGCAGTACCTCGGGCCCTGGGGGAAGCGCCTCGCCGCGTTCGTGAGTATCTGTGGGATCTACGGCGCATTGCTCGCGTACCTCATCGTTGCCGGCTCGTTCCTCCACCAGCTCATCGGCCCCGCACTCGGTGCAACCCCATGGCACTACAGCGTTGCCTTCGGCGTGGTCGCCGGTCTCGCGGTCGCGGTGGGGTTACGCCTCGTCGAGGAGCTCGAGTTCATCCTCACCGCGTTCCTGTTCATCGCGATGTCGCTCATTCTCATTGTCGGTGCGCAGCGGGTGAACACGGAGAACTTCGCGACCACGAACATCGCCGCGGCGTTCCTCCCGTACGGGGCGATCCTGTTCTCGCTCAGCGGTGCATCGGCGATCGCGGAGATCCGGGACATTCTCCGGGGGCGCGAGCGATTCCTGAGTCGCGCGATCGTCTGGGGGACGCTCATCGCGTCGGCGCTCACGTTGCTGTTCGTCCTCACGGTTGTCGGCGTGAGCGGGGGTGCAACGAGCTCAGAGGCGATCGCCGGGCTCGCGCCGGTACTCGGTCGTTCGATCGTCGTGCTCGGTGCCGTGCTCGGGTTCCTCGCCATTGCGACGTCCTTCCTCACGCTCGGGCTCTACCTCAACGAGGTATTCCGACTCGACTTCCATCTCCGCCGAGCCCACGCGTTCCTCCTCGGCATCGGGGTGCCGCTGCTCCTCTTCCTCATTGGGGACCCGACATTCACGAGCGTCATTATTGTGACCGGTGGAATTTTTGGGGGACTGGATGGCCTTCTCGTCGCGCTCCTCGTGCTCCGAGCGCGTCGAAAGGGTGATCGTCAACCGGAGTTCCGCGTGCGCCTCCCATCATTCGTGAACTGGCTCGTCGCGTTGCTTTTCGCCGTTGGCGTTGCGGTGACCATTATGGAGGTGCTCCGGTAGCAAAAAGACCCCAGGGGTCCTTTTACGAAGACCCCTGGGGTCTTTTTTTGGCGGCTTCGAGGACGTTCTCGAGGAGCATCGCGACCGTCATGGGGCCGACGCCGCCGGGGACCGGGGTGTATGCTCCGGCAATATCGTAGACCGATGGAGCGACATCACCGACGATTCGCGTGCCATTCGGAGCGGTGGGATCCGGGATACGGTTGATGCCGGCATCAATGACCACCACACCGGCGCGCACCATGGTCGCCGTGACGAATCCCGGGTTCCCAATCGCGACGACGAGGATATCCGCGGTCCGTGTGATCGCAGCGAGATCGGGCGTCGCGCGGTGACAGACGGTGACCGTCGCATCGCCACCGGCACCGTGCTGCGCGAGGAGGACGGCGAGTGGTCGTCCGACGAGCGGTCCACGTCCGACCATGACGACATGCCGTCCGGCCGGGTTGTTGCCGCTCTGGATGAGGAGCTCGCGAATACCTTTTGGCGTCGGCGGCACGAACCTCGGCTGGCCGAGCAGGAGGAGTCCTACGTTCTCCGGATGGAGGCAATCCACGTCCTTCTCCGGTGCGACGGCGTTCGCCACTGCGAGGGCGTCGAGGGGTGGGGGGAGCGGCCGCTGGACGATGATGCCATGGATATTCGGACGGGCGTTGAGTGTTCGGATCTCGGTCAGGAGGTCATCCATGTCGATCCCTACCGGCTGTTCGATGATCTCCGTACGGATGCCGACCTCTGCGCATGCCGCACGTTTCCGTGCGACGTAGATGCGGCTTGGCGGGTGGTCTCCGACGAGCACAACGCCGAGCCCCGGCGTGATACCGGAGCGGATGATGTCGTCTCGTACCCGCGTGCGGATACGAGCAGCAATCGCCTTGCCGTCAATGAGTTGGCTCACAGCAGGAGTCGTGATACATTGAAAGCCCGGGCTCACCGGGCCTTCTTCAGTCTTACTCTTTCCCGCCCCTCCCCACAATGTTTACTGTGCATCGATTGGACAACGGCACCCGGCTCCTCCTCGCCCCTGCGCGCGACACGCAGGCGGTGACCGTGTACGCGCTCTTCCCAGTCGGTTCCCGCCATGAGACAGAGCGCCTCAGTGGCGCGTCGCACTTTGTGGAGCACATGATGTTCAAGGGGACGGAACGGCGGCCAACGACGCTCCACATCTCGCGCGATCTCGACCGTGTCGGTGCGGAGTACAACGCGTTCACGGGGAAGGAGTACACCGGCTACTATATCAAGGTGAACGCCGAGCACCTCGACCTCGCGCTCGATATGCTCGCCGACATGTGCTTCCACTCCCGGTATCGGCAGGAGGAGGTGGAACGCGAGCGGAAGGTCATCCTTGAGGAGATCCACCTGTACGAGGACAACCCATCCATGCACCTCGACGACATCTTCGAGCAGCTCCTCTACCACGGGCACCCGCTCGGCCGGCTCATCAGCGGGACGAGGGAGACGATGGCGGGGATTGGGCGACGCGCACTCCTCACGTATCGCGATCGTCACTACGATCCGAGTCGGCTCGTCCTCACGCTCGCTGGGAACCTTGGGGACCACGCCGACGAGCTCGTTCGTAAGACGTTCGGGCGACAGTCGGCGCACCACCGATCGGTCCCACAGCCGTTGAGGTTCCGTCGGCAGCCGCGCGGGCCGGCAGTCCATCTCCACTGGAAGGAGACCCAGCAGGTCCACCTCGCGCTCGGTGTGCCGACGTTCCCCGCAGAGGACCGACGGCAGTACGCGCTGACCCTCCTTGCGAACATCCTCGGCGGCACCATGAGCTCGCGACTGTTCATTGCCGTCCGCGAGCGACGGGGGCTTGCGTACTCTGTCCGGGCGTCCGCGGACGCGTACACGGACACCGGATCGCTCGTCGTCACCGCCGGGCTCGATCCGTCGCGTCTCCGTGAGGCGATGCGCATTATCCTCCGTGAGCTTGTGCGGATCCGCGATGCCGGCGTGACCGGCGAGGAGCTCTCACGAGCGAAAGAGAACATCGAGGGGCGCATCGTGCTCGCGCTCGAGGAGTCGAGCGCACGCGCGGATTGGTACGGCAAGCAGGCGTTGCTGCGGAAGGAGGTCCTCACGCCGGAAGAGAAGATCGTTCGCCTCATGGCGGTCGAGCGCGCAGCGGTTCGGTCGGTTGCTCGCGAAATTCTGCGTACGGATCGGCTCCACCTCGCGTTGATTGGGAACTACAAGGACGAAAAGCCATTCCGTAAACTCCTGAAGCTGTGAAGCCGTTGCTGGTTGCCAACTGGAAAATGCAGCTTCGTGACGAGGAAGCCCGCACGACCGCCGAGCAGCTCGTCGCCGTAGGGATCCCCGACGGCGTTGATGTCGTCCTCTGCCCATCGTTCACCGCGCTCCCCGCGGTCGCTGCAGTCGTCCGGGGTTCCGCTTTCGTACTCGGCGCACAGGACTGCGCGAGTGAGGAGCGCGCAGCACTCACTGGCGAGGTGAGTGCGGCCGATCTCCTCGCGCTCGGGTGCGCGCACGTGATCGTGGGACACTCCGAGCGGCGCCGACGTCTTGGGGAAACTGACGACATGGTCACGGAGAAGCTGCACCTCGCGCTCCGCGTCGGTCTCCACCCCATCCTCTGCGTGGGAGAGACGCTTGAGGAGCGCACCGCAGGTCAGCTCCATGCGGTGCTTGATCGACAGCTCCGGAGTGCGCTCAGTGACCTCGCGCTGCTCGGCACCCAACGGCTCTCCATTGCGTATGAGCCGGTCTGGGCGATCGGGACTGGTCATGCGGCAACCCCTGAGGACGCGACGCAGGCACATCGGTACATCCTCGAGGTCGCTCGCGAGCTCCTTGGTGAGAGCGGTCTGCAGCGCGTTCGCGTGTTGTACGGTGGGAGCGTGTCCCCGGAGAACATCGCGACGTTCCTCGCATCTCCAGATGTCCACGGCGTGCTCGTCGGTACGGCGAGCCAGAGCGCAGAGGGTCTACAGCGTCTCCTGAATGCCGCGGTATGATGTGGGTGATCGGCGCGATCCTCACGGTACTCGGCGCAGCCGCCATCGCGGTGCTCGTTCTCCGCGCGGTACCACGACTCGTCCACCTCCCGGAGCGACCCCCACCGACGCACGCGGAGCGAGAGCTCCGCGTGAAGGAACGACTGCTCCTCGAGCGGCTCACTCGACAGTTGCGGGGAACGACGGCGCGCATGAGCCGCGGTGCGACGACGACGTTCCGGCGGTGGGAGTCCGGTCTCCAACGCGGGTATCGGCGGCTCCGACTCCTCGCGCAGGAGTACGTGGTGTCGAAGACGGCACCGACGTCCATGACGTGTGAGCTCCACCTCACGTCGGCCACGGAGGCGATTGGTCGCGAATCGCTCGAAGAAGCAGAGGAGCACTACCTTGCGTGCTTGAAGCTCGACCCGAAGCATCGGGAGGCCTACCTCGGACTCGCGTCGCTCTACCAGCATCGGAGGGAAGATGCGCTCGCAGAGGAGACGCTCCGGTTCCTGCGAAAGCTCTACCCAGACGACGGGGAAGTTGCGATGTATCTCGCCGATGTCCTCCGGAGTCGGGAGAAGTACGGGGCGGCATTGAAGGAGCTACAATCAGCGATCAGTCAGTCACCGCGGAACCCCCGGTACCTTGACTTTGCGACCGAACTTGCGATCATGGATCGGAACGCACGCCTCGCGGGTAAGTACCTCGACCAGCTCCGCGCGGCGAACCCGGAGAACCAGAAGCTTGAGGGATTCGAGGAGCGAATCAGGACGATGGGGAAGTGATGCGTGCGCCGAGATAGCTCAGTGGTAGAGCAGCGCAATGGTAATGCGCAGACCCGAGTTCAATCCTCGGTCTCGGCTCCAGAACTTTGGGCGGGTGGCAGAGCGGTCAAATGCACTTGGCTGTAAACCAAGCGCCTAACGGCTACCTAGGTTCGAATCCTAGCCCGCCCATTCGGGAAGGTTCTGCGCCAAAGGCGCATCCGCCTCTGGCGGAGAATCCTAGCCCGCCCATTCGGGAAGGTTCTGCGCCAAAGGCGCATCCGCCTCTG
>CAZPCZ010000025.1:0-6425 GCA_964585225.1 uncultured Gammaproteobacteria bacterium | reverse complement strand
GCGGAGAGTCCTCTCCCGCCCAGTGCCGGGGTGGCTCAGTGGTAGAGCAGCTGTTTTGTAAACAGCAGGTCGTGGGTTCGATCCCCACCCCCGGCTCCACGCTATTCTGCATTCATCATTCCCGCATTCTTCATTGCATCTATGCCACAGGATTATCTCGCGAAGCTCGAGTGCACCGAGTGTCACCGATTGAACTACCGCACGACGCGGAACAAGAAGCGGCTCTCGAAGGTGCGTCTCGAGCTCAAGAAGCACTGCGCGTGGTGCGGGAAGCACACCGCGCACAAGGAAACCAAATGAACGTCATCATTGCGACGCTCATCGCCACCGACCTCTTCGTCTTCACGGGGTTCGGACTCACCGCGCCGATCTTCGCGATTTTCATCGAGCGGAATGTCATTGGTGGGTCGATCGCCGCCGCCGGGATCGCGCAGACGATCTACATGGTCGTGAAGGCGATCCTCCAACTGTTCATCGGTCGGTTCAACGACCGTGATCCAGCGTACCTCCGCGAGTACTGGACCTCGCTCATCGGTTACGCGATCATCGCGGTCGTCCCGTTCCTCTACATCACGGTCGACACCATCGCGCAGCTCTACGCGGTGCAGGCATTGTTCGGCATCGGCGCTGCATTCGCGTACCCAGGGTTCATGACCATCTTCACGAAGTTCGCAGATCGTCAGCGCGAGGGCTTAGAGTGGTCGACGTACTCGACCGCGGTGTTCCTTGGCATGGCGTTCTCCGCGACAGTGGGGGCGTGGTCGGTCGAGCGGTTCGGGTTCGATCGTACTTTTACTGCAGTTGGTATTCTGTCTGCGTTCGGGTGCCTCGCGTTTGCGAGTTTATGGCTGAGGTACGCGGAACTTCGTCGCGATCACCATCCACCCCGTCGTCATCCACGTGACGTTCTCCCGGTGAAGTGATAGCCTGGGAGTAGGTCGAATCATTCATCACGCGCCCATCCTATGGCGACTGGAGCAGCGCCCGCGGTTCCACAGGCACGCTGCATGAAGTGCAAAGCGGACCGCGATGTGCGGGATCCGAAGGTCGCGGAGATGCCGGCGAAGGGCGGCGGGAAGCGCCGAACTCTCACCGGTACGTGCAACACCTGCGGGACGAAGGTGTTCAAGTTCCTCCCGAAGGCGTGAGTTGAGAGCCTTGCGCGAACGCTCCTACCGCGATACCATCGCGGTAGGAGCTGCGTTTTTCCGTCGAGGCCATGGGGGCGTGGTGAAGTGGTATCACAGGGGTATCCAATCCAGCCCTTTCTTGTGGGGGTGTGATGAAACGGTATCATGACGGTCTCCAAAACCGTTCTTCCAGGTTCGAGTCCTGGCACCCCTGCGGGGAAGGGCTGGACGATTCTGCGTCGAAGGCGCATCTGCCGCAGGCATGACTACCGCCCCTGCGCAATGGGGCCACCAATGTTGGTGGCCCCATGTGCGTTTCGGTGGGTTCTCTTTCGGACGCATGGTGCGTTTCATCCGAGCATGCGTTCGACGACGATCGGCACCATGATGCCGAGGAGCATGAGGAGAATCGCGGGGACGTGTTTTGCGCGGTGGGTTTCCGGAATGAGATCTGCCGATGCGACGTAGAGGAATGAGCCGCCCGCGACTGCGAGGAGCGTGCCGAGCATTGTGGGTGAGAATGCGCCAGGGACGAGTGTAGTTGCGATCGCACCGACCGGTGTCGCGAGCGCGACGATCGCGGTGAGGACGACCGCGCGCCGTCGCTGGTAGTTCGCGTGGAGGAAGAGCGAGAGCGTCACGATGCCTTCCGGCACTTCATGGAGGATGACCGCAAGCGTCGCGATGATGCCGAGCGCGACGGACACCTCGAACCCCACACCGATCGCGAGCCCGTCCACGAGCGAGTGAACCGCAAGCCCCACGAACGCAAGCTTCTCCACCGGCACATGCTGCTCGCGATTCGTATCAGAGAACTCGTCCCTCGTCACTCGTCCCTCGTCACTCGCCAAATGGTGGTGGTGTGCAACGACGCTGTGCTCGAGGACGTAGAAGAGGAAAAACGTCCCGAGGACGATGAGGAGCGCCTGTGGGTGGAGCTCGAGGGATTCCGGGATGATTTCCGTGAGCGACGCGGCGAGGAGGACGCCGATCGAGAACGCAATGAGGTACACGGAGTTCCGGCGCGCCCAGGCCTCGCGCGCGAGCACGAGCCACATCCCACCGAGCGTCGCGGCACCAGCGATGAGGCCGAATGCGATTGCTACCATACGGTATCTACACTACCAGATGTTCCTGGTATGGTGGAGGTATATGCCGCGTGCACGCGCTCACGTTGTTGCGGTGGACATGGGGTACGGGCACGAGCGTGCCGCGTACGCGCTCCGCGACCTCTGCGGCGGCGCGATCACGATCGCGAACCGATACCCGGGCATCCCCGAACGGGATCATGACCTGTGGGAGAACGGTCGGAAGTACTACGAGACGATCTCCCGCCTCCAGCCGCTTCCGGTCATCGGTCGGACGATCTTCCATGCGTTCGTGGACCACTTCCAGGAAATTGATCCGTTCTACCCGCGCCGTGATCTTTCTAATCCTACCGTTCAGCTCCGGCAGATCTACCACTCGATCAATCGCTGGAAGCAGGGGCAGCACCTCGTCGAGCAGCTCCGTCGGGAGCGCCGAGGGAGGAAAGCGCCCCCGTTCGTCTCGACGTTTTTCCTCCCCGCATTCGCGGCCGAGGCGTTCGATTACCCCGGCGACATCTCCATCGTCATCTGTGATGCCGACATCGCGCGGGTGTGGGCGCCACGGAATCCAAAGCGGAGTCGGATCATGTACTTCGCGCCGAACGGACGCGTCGTCGAGCGGCTCCGGCTCTACGGCGTCCGACGTGATCGCATCTTCCTTACCGGCTTTCCGCTGCCGAAGGAGCTCATTGGCGGACCGCGCGCGGAGATCCTCAAGCATGACCTTGGCATTCGGCTCGCGAACCTCGATCCGAACGAGACGTTTCGGAATCGGTACCGCGCGACGCTCCGTCGGCAATTCGCAAATCACCTCCACACGACGCCAACGCGCCCCGCGACGATCACGTTCGCGGTCGGTGGAGCAGGCGCGCAGAAGCGCATCGCTGTGGACCTTCTTCGGAGCCTCCGCGGCCGTATCCGCCGAGGGGAGATCCGCCTCCAGCTCGTCGCGGGGACGCGACGGGAGATCCTGCGGTACTTCACACAGGAAACGCGAGCAGCGCGGCTCAGCGATGAACTTGGGAAGGGCGTGCGCATCCTCTACGAACGGCAGCGATGGGACTACTTCTCGGCGTTCTCTCGCGCAATGCGGGAGACGGACATCCTGTGGACGAAACCGTCTGAGCTCTCGTTCTACACGGGCTTGGGCATCCCGATCATCATGGCAGAGCCCATCGGTTCGCAGGAGACCTTCAATCGCGAGTGGCTTCGACAGGTTGGTGGCGGTATTGACCAGCTCGATCCCGTGCACGCCGACGAGTGGTTGTGGGACTGGGTTCAGAGCGGGGCGCTCGCGCGGATGGCGTGGAGTGGGTACATCGAAGCGCCGACGCACGGGACGTACCGCATCGAGTCCATCGTGACCGGGAAGCGCGTGGAGCTGGAACCGCTGCCCCTCGTGGTCTAGCGACCACGAGGGAATGACTAATTTCTAATTCCTAATTTCTAATGAAATCCCAATACTATTGCAATGCACCCCCGTATTGGTCATTGGAGCTTGGTCATTGTTTAGAAATTAGAAATTAGTCATTGGTCATTCTCATCCCCTGTGCCTCTCTGGCTCCTCATCGTCATCGCTGCGCACCTGCTCAATGCAGTGGCGTTCTTGATCGACAAGTTCCTCCTCAGCCGCGCGGTGCCGAAGCCGGCGGTGTACGCGTTTTTCGTTGGGATCCTCGGAGCGATCACGTTCGTGCTCCTCCCGCTCGACTTCGCGTTTCCGGCAACCGTCAGCCTGGCACTCCTCGATCTCGCCGCGGGCGTGACGTTCGTCCTCGCGCTCCTGTGCTTCTTCTCGGCACTGCAGCGCGGTGAGGCATCCCGCATCGTCCCGTACATTGGAGGGACGATACCCGTGTGGACGCTCATCTTCGCGTACCTCACGCTCGGAGAACGGCTCGCCGCACGCGAGCTCATCGCGTTCGCGGTGCTCGTCCTCGGCTCCGCGCTTATTGCCCGAGAGGGATCTGGAGTCAGTGCGAGCCGTGGGCACGCATATGCGATCGCTTCGTTCGCCGCGGTCCTCTTCGCGCTCTCGACCGTGCTCATGAAGGCGATCTTCTTGAGTCAAGCATTCATCCCGGGCTTCGTGTGGTCGCGCGCCGGTGCGGTGCTCGCGGCACTCATGATCCTCCTCCATGCCCCGAGCCGCTTCACGATCCTTGCACCCCAGCGGCGACCGCGAGGGAATCTCCTCGCGCTCTTCATCGGCGGACAGGTTACCGGTGCCGTGGGGTTCCTCACGCTCCAATACGCGGTGAACCTCGCATCGCCGACGCTCGTGAACGCGCTCCAGGGCGTGCAGTACGCGTTCCTCTTCGTGTTTGTGCTCTTCCTCGGGCGAACCTTTCCGCAGCTCCGCGAACGACTCACCCGAGCGATCGTCATCCAGAAGGTCGCGGCGATCGTCGTCATCGCAGTCGGACTCGCGATGTTGGCCAAGAGTTCATCCTGAGGAGCCCTTCGACAAGCTTAGGGAGTAAATTGGCGAATTCATGAACAATGAAGCAATGAAGCAATGGAACAATGTCCGGAACTTCTCTTGGCGTCGTGCGTGGATTGCGCTCGCCGTATGCCTCGGCGTCCTCCTCATTGGGTACGCCGTGCTGTGGCTCGTGCCGCCGGTTCAGCGCGAGCCAGCGTGGGGCGTACAGTTCTCAAAGAGCCACGCGGAGTGGTTGAAGATTGACTGGCGCGTTGCCTACGCGGCGCTGCTCGATGACGTCGGGGTGCGACGACTGCGAATCGGTGCATACTGGCCCGAGATCGAACCAGTTGAGGGAGCGCGCCAGTTTGATGATCTCGACTGGATGATGGATGAGGCGGCGAAGCGCAACGCAACGATCGCGCTCGCGGTTGGCCGCCGTCTCCCTCGGTGGCCGGAGTGTCATGTGCCGGACTGGGCGCGCGCGCTCCCGGAGGCGACTCAGCAGGAGCGCACGCTCGCGCTCATGCGCGATGTCGTCGAGCGCTACCGTGCGCACCCCGCACTCGCGACGTGGCAAGTCGAGAACGAACCATTCCTCACGTTCTTCGGCGAGTGCCCGCCGCCGGACCGCGCATCCTTCGAACGCGAAGTCGCGTTCGTGCGCGAGCTCGACCTGAACCACCCGATTCTCATCACCGACTCCGGCGAGCTGTCGATGTGGATGCGGACCGCAGCCGCTGGCGATCTCCTCGGCACGACGATGTACCGCGTCGTCTGGAACAAGCTCGTCGGGTACTGGAGCTACGATCTCCTCATCCCGCCAGCGTTCTATCGCCTGAAGGCATGGCTCGCGGGGAAGCCGCCCGACCGCATGGTCGTCGCCGAACTTCAGGCAGAGCCATGGATCCCAAAGGGAGACATCTTCACGACATCGTTGGATGAGCAGCGTAAATCCATGGATGCAGCGCGGTTCCGAAAGCATACGGGGTTCGCGCGCGCAACCGGCTTCCGCGAGGTGTACCTCTGGGGTGCGGAGTACTGGTACTGGTTGAAGACGTCACAGAACGACGCGTCGCTGTGGGAGGAGGCACGGAGACTGTTCCGCGGTCCTTGACCGCGCATAATCACCGCGTTATGGTGGGGACCTCTGCAGTTTTCGCGTCCTTTTGAAGGAGGGAAACGTACCATGACCAAACCCATCGCGGTGTTCGATCTCGACGGCACGTTCGTCCGCTCGTCGCTCCTCATCGAGCTCGTTCGCGGGCTCGTACGCTACGGCGTGTTTCCAGTGCTCGCCGAGCAGGAGCTCGAGGCGGCGTACCGCGCGTGGAGAGAGCGGCAGGGGTCCTACAAGGACTACCTCATGAAGGTTGTCGAGGTGTTCTACCGGCGCATCCGTGGGCCACAGGTGTACGACGTCGAGGAGGTCGGGCGCAGGATCGCGGCAGAGCAGCGCGAGCAGGTGTACGTGTACACGCGCGAGCTCGTGCAGCGACTCCGCGACACGCACTCCCTCGTCGCGATCACGGGATCTCCAGATGTCATCGCGCGGCCATTCGCGGAGGCGTGGGGGTTCCAGCGCGTGTATCCGTCGAACCTCGTCGCGAAGGACGGCGCGTACACGGGGGAACGCGACCCGCCGATGGACGCGTCGGTGGACATCTCGGAGTTCAAGCGCAGCCTCCTCCAAGGTGCGGTGCGTGAGCTCGGCGTGACGCTCACGGGATCGGTCGGTGTAGGGGACACCGAGTCAGACATCCCGCTCCTCGAGATGGTCGA
>CAZPCZ010000024.1:0-18048 GCA_964585225.1 uncultured Gammaproteobacteria bacterium | reverse complement strand
TACACGGACAAGCACCTCGGGCCGAAGGAGAAGATCGGCAACAAGGGCGGCAGCCTCTCGAACCGCCTGCGGGCCGTGCTCGGGTAGCCCACCCGCGAACGTTTCCTCGACGGCCCCGCCGCCGCGACCGCCCTCGGCCGCGGCGGCGTCACTACAAGGGCACGCCACGGGGGGCGGATTCCGTTGACGCCAAAGTTCGCCAAAGTATAATCGCGTGCGTCCATGAGCGCACCGAGAAGGGGTTCCGGCCGTCCACGGAGCGAGGCGATGAAGCCGAGCAGTCCCCTGCTGACCACGAAGGAAGCCGCAGACTTCCTCAGGGTGAGCGAGGCCTCCATCCGACGGTGGGCCGATGCCGGCAAGTTGAAGTGCTACTACGTCGGAGACCGCGGCGAGCGCCGATTCATGCGCGAGGATCTGCTGGCCTACCTGCAGACGAACCGGCCGAACAATGAAGACAATGCCCGTCAAGACTGACCGCGGGGAACCTGGGAGGATGTCCGGATGCTGAACCTTCAGCTGCGCGACGAGTTCCTGGGCTCGCAGATGCCGGGGACTGCAATCACGCTGCGCCGACGTGACGGCACCGGCGCCACGCAGCAGCCTCCCGACCAGATCTTCTCGATCACGTACCCTACCGCGGACATCCAGACGGCGCTTCGCGCGTTGAGCAAGAACCGCGAGCGACGACCGATCGTGCTGATGGGCGACCGCGGGCGCGGCAAGTCGCACATCATGGCCGTGATGCACCACGCGATCCAAGCGCCGGACTTCGTGGAGAACTGGGCCAGGGGTTGGGGGACGCAACTCGGATCGCCGACGCTGCAGCAGCTCACGGCAGAACGCGGCCTCGTCGCGATCTCGGAGCCTGTCCACAACCACGAGTATCCGCTCTTGTGGGACCTGCTCTTCGAGAGGCATCCGAGCGGTCAGCTCTTCAAGGGAAGGTTTCAGGCGCTGAAGCAACCGTATCCTCCTCGCTCTTTGCTCGAGGAGATGTTCGAGTCGCACCCGACAGCCCTCATCCTCGACGAGTTCCAGAAGTGGTTCGATGGCTTGCACGACGACCCCACGCCCACGGGCCGGAAGTGGCGCGAGGCCGCCTCGAACTTCGTCCAGAACCTGTCGGAGATTTCGAAGGACCGGCCCGACATCCTCATCTTCGTGATCTCGGTCCTGAACAGCAACACCGAAGCGTTCCGCCAGGTCCACAGAAACGGTCCGGTGATCATCGACTTCCGGGGGCCGACCGCGAAGCAGGACCGGAAGCGACTGCTCCTCCATCGCCTCTTCAAGAACCGCGAGAACATTCCCGCGCCCGACGTCAGGAGTCTTGTCGACGCCTACGCCAGCGAGCGCTTTCGACTTCGGTTCTCACACCTGTCCGGAGCCGAGCGAGCCCGCATCGTCTCGGAGGTGGCCGAGGTGTGGCCGTTCGCGCCGGAACTCCTGGAGCTCCTCGACGACCACATTCTCATGGCGGACGCAGCCCAGGAGACGCGCGACCTGATCCGGATTCTTGCACAGGTGTTCCGGTCTCGAGGTGGGCAGGTCCCGGTCATCACCTCGGCCGACTTCTTCGTCGACGACGACTCATGCGGCGTCCAGTCGCTGCTTGACTCCATCGCGACCGTCGGGGAGCAGGAGAAGCTCCGCGAGGTCGCGCAGAGGAACCTCGAGGCCATTCGGACCTCTGGCGCTGCGATCCCGCGGGCACGGGAGATCGTCAGCGCGCTCTGGATGCGGTCGATGTCCCCGACCCGCACCGTGGGTGGAACACGCCCCGAGCTCCACCTGGACATCACGCGTGACAGGCCGATCGATGACAACGCGTTTCAGAACGAGCTGGTCCTACTGATCGAGAACAGCGTCAACATCCACGGGGAGGAGAGCGCGGACGGGCGGCTCCATTTCCAGCTTGGCGAGAACCCGCGCTCCCGTGTGCGCGCAACGGCGCGTAACGACAAAATCTGGCAGCCTGGAGCATCGGAACAGGTCGTCGGGCAGGCCGTCTACCCTGAACACGACCTGCTGCACATCCGGAACACCATCCGGCACATCCTGACGCCCGACACCAAGCAGGCGGTCTCGCGCGTGATCGTCCTCGGTCCGAAGTGGCAAACTGAACCTTGGGCCGAGGTGGACGAGCTCGATCGCCCCGAGAAGTGGGACCGTCCCGTCCTCATCGTTCTGCCGGAGTCCTGCGGCGCGAACTCGTCGGGCAGCATTTCGGATCTCGGCCGGTGGTTGGCCACGCATGTGCCCGTCAAGAGGAACACCGTCCGCTTCCTGATTCCGACGGCGGCAAGCGTGCCGTTGTTCCGAGACCCTGACCTGATCCTCCAGGCGCGCTGCTCGTATCTGACCGCCATCGCGTGGAAGGATGATCCTCGGTACCGCGGTCTGAAGGAGGAGTTCGACAAGCCCTACCGGGACGGGCTGAAGTCGCGATTCGATCGCTTCGCGATCCTGCATCGCTGGGACTTCCAGCAGCCCGACAGCTGTCTGTTCGAGGTGGTCCAGCACGGCAAGTCGGGTGGAGACATCCCCTCCGAAATCGAGCGCCGCATCCTTGCGGAGCTCTTTGATCCGAGCGAGTTTCAGACTCTTCTCGTCCAGTACGCCTCCCGATCGGAGATCGTCGGGGACTTGCTCGACGAACTCGCAGAGCCCCCGGCGAAGAGCACGGACGACGCCCTGCCGTTCCTCGGCGACACAGCCGTTTACGAGCAGATCATCCGCGTAGCAGCGAAGGGGACCGTCTTCCTCAATGTGGGCGGCACATGGTATGGCCGCCTGCCCGAGCATTCGGATGAGGAGGAGGCGCTGCGACACCTCCAGCGGGCATTCCGCTCTGGACAGGAGATGCGGCGTGTCCAGCTCGGTTTGCCTGGAGCGGTCGGTGGAACGACCGTGACCGGCCCGAGGGCTGTGCTTCAGCCCACGGGGGGCACGGTTCTCGCACCGCCGCCTACCTCGGATGGTACGGGGCAGGGAACGGTAACAGCGCCCGCGGGGCCGACGACCATTCCGGCTCAGGCGCCAGACGGCGGCGTTGTCGCGGCGCCGGTGGCGAAGGTCGAGAAGACCATGGAACCGCAGACGGGCATCAATCTGTCGGGCATGCTCGAGAAATGGGGTGTGGCGCCTGCGACACAGCTCCTCTCGGCCAAGATCGAATTTGCGGATCTGACGGTGCAGCAACTAAAGCAGATCCTCCAGCGCCTGCCGTCCGCGTTTCGCGCCTCCATGGAGATCACCTACCCCGAGGAGAACAAGTAGCCATGGGGCGCGCGACCGAGTGGGTGGATCAGATTCTGGCCGATCGCTCGCCGCGCGAGACGTGGTCCGCCATCTTCGAGCGCCTCCTCGCTCTCGCGCAGGATGCGGCATCTCCGGTCGAGCTCCACAACCAGACCGTCCCCGCCGATCGCCTTCTGGCCGAGACGGCCTGGGAGCTCTGGGAGCGATACTCCGACGAAGCTCCGCGAACCGCCCCAGCACTCATTGAATGGTGGAGCAAGCCCTCCGTTTCAGGACGAGCTGTTCTCGTTCTGGATGCCCTTTCCCTTCGGGAGCTGCCCGCGCTTCTCGCCGGAGCTCGCACGAGGAAGATCGAGCCCGCCTCGGTTCGGGTCACGGGCTCGGAGGCCCCTTCGGAAACGAACGCGTTCGCCAGCGCGCTCGGCGCGCAGACACGCAGCAAGCTCGAGAACAATGGAGCGCCAGGCGGCTTCGCGCTCAAGGCGAACGGGCCCGTCTTCACGGATGTCCTGAACCTCCCGTTCCAGGACTGCCTGGGCAGCGTGCCCAACGATCCGAACGTCTTCTTCTGGCACACGTGGCTCGACGACCTTATCCACGTTCATCAGAAGCTGCCCGACCAGATTTACAAGATCACCAGCGAAGTTCTGCAGGGTGACGGGTTCTGGTCCCTCGTCAACCGGCTGCGACAGGGACGGCGTGTGCTCATCACGGCCGATCATGGATACGCCGTCAGCAAGCTGTTCTCGACGGAGGAGAAGGACGAGGAGGTCATCAGCGTCCTGCGCGAGACGTTCGGTGCCTCGCGATGCAAGCCAGCCGCTCGCCCTTGGGAGCGACGGTTCATGCCGCCACTCGCGATGACCGTGGGCGGGCATCACGTCGTCGTGGGGCAGAGGAAGTGGAAAGTCCAGGGCGGGTTCCCCCAGGTCTGTCACGGCGGCTTGAGCCTCCTTGAAGTCGCGGTTCCCTTCGTGGAACTGCCGCCTCTGAACGGATGATGAGATGAATCCAAACGGCGAGAAGTCCCTGTTCCCCGGCTTCGAGAGCGTGGTGGAAGAGGCCCGGAAGAAGGCGAAGACCGCCAAGAAGAACGGTAACGAGCCCCCCAACTTGGGGAAGGCGATCAGGCTGTCCGTTCCAGACTTCGACAAACCGGATCGGCCGCCCACCTGTCTCGAGCTCGACTTCCCGATCGCGCCGATCAACGCGCTTTCGAACCTCGAAGGGAATGCGGGGAAGCCGATCTACCAGATGTCGAAGTGGTGGGCCCGCCGGAGGTCGTCGGTCTTCCGGAGCCTCCTGATCGCGGCCGGCGTCGAAGCGCCCAAGGACCCGACGCAGGTGGCCAAGCTCGTCTGGGACCACTACTACGCCAACCACCAGAAGGCCGGACATTTCAAGCCACTGCGCGTGCTCGACTGCTTCATGGGCGGCGGCACAACGCTGGTCGAGGGTGCGCGCCTTGGGTTCCAGATGGTGGGCGTCGATCTCAACCCCGTTGCATGGTTCGTAACGAAGAACGAGCTGGCCTGCAGCGATCCGGAGCTCGTTCGCTCGTTCTTCAATGAAATCGAGCGTGAAGTCAAACCGTTGATCCAGCCGTTCTACGTGACCTCCTGTCCGCGCGGTCACGCCGGGAGGTGGGTCGATGTCCGCAACGAGCAGTCCGCGAAGGTCGATCCAACCCAACTCGCTCCGGCAGAGCGGAAGAACTACCGCTGGGAGGGACCGGAGGTCATCTACACGTTCTGGGCGAAGCACGGCCCTTGCGAAGCCAAGGGGTGCGGTCATCGCACGCCGGTGTTCCGGACACCGGTCGTCGCGGAGAAGCGGCTGACGGCCGAGTACATCCCCGTGAAGTGCCCTGGGTGTGGACATGCGTTCGACGCCGAGCTGGGTGAGACGAGGATGGCGCCCGGCGCCGAGCGAGTCATCCTTCCCAACGAACCCAGCTTCACCGAGCTGTCGCAGGCGTTCGGCCGGCTCTTGAACGACTACAGCAAGGGAAGCAGCGGGGAGAAGAAAGCGCGCGCGGTCGAACTCCTCGGGCTCGTAGATCGGGAGCCGGGGCTGAAGTGCCCAAAGTGCGCACGATTCGCAGGCGCGCGGCTCAAGAACATCCTTGACCGGCACGCTCGACCGGCGGCGAAGCTGTCGGAGCTACGGAAGAAGGAATTCGGGATCGAGTCGCGGCACGTCTACCTCTACCTGCTCGTGAGGCCCGAGTGGCTTCGTGGTGCGCAAGGCGTCGAAGGCGAAGTGGAACTCGGGGGCTACGCGGGTGCCCCCGTGGATCGCACCGCGGATTGGTATCAGCTGCGATTGGCGGACTTGAGGTTCGTCGAAGTGCGGGGGCGGATCAAGCTGTCGGAGGAGGATGCCTCGCCAACGGGAGACGAAGAGGAAGCCGAGGTCGAAGTAGAGCCGGCCGAGCCAGAGGTCCTCGACGAGGCAGCCGAGCGGAAGAAGTACGGCCTGCCCCGAGAGATCACGCTGCCTGACGGAACTCGCCTCCTGCCACGCCAAGGGACGGTTCCCAAGCAGTCGACGTTCACCTGCGGCGCATGCGGCCGGCAACAGGATCTCCTCGAAGCCGTGAAGGCGTCGGGTCACACGGCGCCGGTGATGCTCTACGCACTGCAGTGCTACTGCCCGACCTGCGACGCCGAGGGCATCAACTACAGCGGACGATACTTCAAGGTGCCCGAGCAGTCCGATGTCGAGCGCCTCGTGATGGCCGACCGGGAATGGGAAGCGCGCTCCGCTGGGGAACTCGCCAGCTACTGGCCCAAAGAGGAGCTGCCCTACGCCTGGATGACGCACCACCTGAACGGGGGCATCCCGAACTGGGGATACACCCACTGGTGGAAGATGTTCAACCCACGCCAGCTGCTCGTCCACACGCAGCTGCTCCGAGGCATTACCGAGGGGGACGAAGCGCGGTGGCCCGTTGACGTTCGTGAGCAGGCGCTGGGTGCGTTCCAGCAGTATCTCCGAAACCAAAACATGTTCTGCTTCTGGGACGTGTCGCGCGACTGCATGGCTCCGCACCTCTCGAACGCGAACTACCATCCCAAGGCTCTTGTCATCGAGAACTGCGTGTTCCAGAGACTCGGGCGGGGAAACTGGACGTCGGACCGCGACACTGCGCTGGAGGGCGCTGTCTGGGCGACGGCGCCTTGGGAGTCTGTGCTCCCCGTAGGGGAGGATCAAAAGAAGAGCAGTAAAGTTCAGCCTGGAGACCGCGTTCTGCCCGGGACCTCCGTCTTGCATTGTGGGTCATCGACGGATCTGTCCGGTCTCGGAGACGACAAGTTCGACCTCGTAGTCACCGATCCGCCATTCGGGGATAACCTGTTTTACGCGGATCTGGCTGATTTCTTCTACGTCTGGCTGCGCATCCCGCTCCTAAAGTGGTACGAGGGAGCGCCCGAACGGAAGTACTTCGAGCCACCATTCACACCGAAGACGCTGGAAGCGATTCGCAACCGCGCCGAGCACCCAGACCACCGCACTCCGGAGGAAATGGAGGCCGGCGTCGCCGAGCCCGCGTCCGAGTTCTACAAGGAGACGCTCACGGCCTGTTGGTCTGAGGCTGCACGACTTCTCAGGCCGGGTGGCCTTCTCGCGTTCACCTTCCACCACAGCGCGGACGAGCCCTGGATCGATGTTCTGGAGTCTCTCTTCAACGCTGGCTACATCCTTGTCGCCACGTATCCCATCCGCAGCGACGAAACGAAGGGCGCGGGGGGCGCTTTCGGTTCGCGCAAGATCGAGTACGACATAGTCCACGTGTGTCGCAAGCGCGTCGAGGCGCCCGCGCCCGTGAGCTGGGCCCGGATGCGTCGCTGGGTGAAGGAGGAAGTGATCCGCCTGCGGAACCTCCTGGAGCTGTATCGCCTCGCTGCTCTGCCGCCTTCGGACATCCGGGTGATCCTCCGCGGCAAGGCGCTCGAGTTCTACAGTCGCCACTACGGGCAGGTTCTCACGGGCGACGGCGAGGTTCTCAGCGTCCGGGACGCGCTCCTCGGGATCAATCAGCTCCTGGACGACGAGGACGACCCGTCCGCCAAGCGTCCTCCCGATGAGGCGGAGCCCACCTCCAGGCTCTTCCTCCGGCTCTTCACGGGAAGGCCCTCCCTGCCGCGCGACGAGCTCGGGAAGTATCTGCGCGGCACGGGTATCTCTCCAGGTGAGCTGGAGGCCAAGGGTTGGATTCGCTCCGTGGGAACGACGATTCATGTGCTGCCGATTGCGGAGCGGTTCCAGTTCTTCACCGCGCCGGGACGGAACCGCAAGGTCCTCAAGACCGACCTTGACCAGGCTCATTTCCTGATCGGAGCGGCGACTCCGAACAGCGGTATCAACATCGGCGAAGAGCTGGATCGCGCGACTCTCAAGTTGAAGCGATCCGTGGACGCGATCCTCAAGTGGTACGCGCTGACCGACCTCGATCCCAAGATGCGCCAGGCGGCCACCATCGCCGGGAACCTGGTGGACCACTGGCGTACCCAGGCGAAGACCAAGGCTGCTTCCGCACCCGCACAGATGACGCTGTTCGAGAAGTTGGAGGCGGAGGAATAGCGCATGGAAGACATGTCCTCCTCCAGCTGGCAGCGACGCGGATCGAGCATCATCTTCCACAAGGCGATGCTCGGCCCGTTGATCGTTGGAGGGCACCTGGTGTCGTTGCGGGAGGCCCTGAGCTGGTTGAATCACTGGCCTGCGGAGCCGCCGGGACGTGGGTCTACCGTCCTCGTCGGCGGACTCGAGGCATGTCTGGAGGTGCTGGCTCCCGATGAGAGCGAGCAGTTTCTGCGTACGCGGGTGAAGCCGCTTATCCTGGAGTTCCAGCATCACTGGGATCAACGCGGGTTGGTCTTCGGGTTCGGGTGCTCTGAACGTCGCTTCCGCCTTGATGCGCAGGACCAGGTCAACTTCAGCTGCTCGGGTGGCGTCGTTCGGTTGTCCGAGTCCCTATGGAACGGCGCCGCGAAGGACGAGTTGTTGCGGCTCGTCGTGAACGATCCGGACACCAAGCGCGACGTCCCGGGGGGATTCCATGTCCGACGTCTCTCTTGAACTCCGGGTGGGCCAGAACGTCGAGCATTCCGAGCTCGGCGAGGGAGTCATCCTCGCCGTCGAGAGCTCAGGCTACGCCCGGGTGTTCTTCCGCACTCACGGTGAGCGCCGGGTCCCACTCCCCACGCTGCAGGGCGCCCGCGGCTGGGAGGAGCAGGTCGTCGAGGGCTTTCGGGCGGCCGATCCGCAGGCGGTGGAGCGCCTCTGGCTCGCGCTCGAAGCCCAGGAGCTTCCCCTGCTCGAAGGCGCGACCGCGCTCACCGCGGCCCGTGTTAACCTTCTGCCCCACCAGATCGTGCTTGTCCACAGAATGGCGAATGCCTTTCCGCGCCGGTTCCTTGTCGCGGACGAAGTTGGCCTTGGCAAGACGATCGAGACCGCGCTGATTCTCAGGGAGCTCGCCTCGCGCGGCGAACTCACCCGAGCTCTCATGGTGGTCCCCGCCGGCCTCGTGGAGAACTGGAGGCGTGAGCTAAACGACGTCTTCCACCTCGATTTCGAAGTGTTCGGCTCCGAAGGCGACGTCACCGATCGCAAGAGCAACGCCTTCGCCAAGCACAACAGGCTGATCGCGTCCGTCGACACGTTGAAGCGTCCGGCCCGAATGAAGCGGCTGCTCGAGGCGCCGCGCTGGGACTTCGTCGTCTTCGACGAAGCGCATCACTTGAGCGCCTACAGGACAGGCCGGAAGATCCGGAAGACCGAGAACTTCAAGTTGGCGGAGGCTCTTCGCGGTCATTGTCGAGACCTTCTCCTGCTGTCAGCCACTCCGCACCAGGGAGACCATTTTCGATTCTGGATGCTCATCCGACTCCTCGATCCTGGCCTCTTCCAGGATGACAAGGACATGGTGGAGAACCGGCATCGCTTGAACGCCGTCGTGATCCGCCGTACCAAGGCAGACGCGTGCGCGCCAGACGGCGGACCGCTCTTCGCCCGGAGAGTCGTCCACACCGAAGCCTTCACGCTGGGTGAGTCGGAGAAGGTCTTCTACAGCGCCCTCCAGGAATACCTTCGGGATGGCTACAACCTGGCCGAAGCGCAGGGGAACAAGGGGCGCGCCCTTGGCTTCGTCATGACGATTTTCCAGAAGATCGCCGCCTCGAGTTTCGCCGCCGTCAAGGCGACGCTGCGAAGGCGCATGCTGATGCTCACGATTCAGGAGGCCATCGAATGCGACGAGGCCCTGGACGTCGATGGCCGGGACCGTTCCTTCGGCGAGGCTCGCGATCTCATCCGCGAGATGTATCGACTGGGAGAAGACGCGGTCGGGCGCGCCCAAGTGGACCAGATCCTGGCGGAGGCAAAGGTCCAGATCCTGAAGAAGCGCAAGGAGGCGCAGGAACTGGTCACGGCGGCGGAATCCTACGACGACACGGAGGTCGCCGCCGCCGGCCGCGAGGAGTCGGCGGCCGCAATGGTTTCGGTCGCCCTTCCCGAAGAGCGCAGGCGCATCCGGGAACTGCTCGCGAAGTTCCCCAACGGCCAGGAGAGCAAGGCTCAGGTCTTGGTGGAGGCTCTGCGGCAGATTTGGCAGGCAAATCCCGGAGAGAAGGTGGTCGTCTTTACGACGTACCTGGGCAGCGTGGACAACCTGCGCGACGTTCTCACTCAGACATTCCCGAACAAGGGGGTCGAAGTCTTGAAGGGCGGCGATCACGGGGCAAAGACCGCGGCCCAGAAGAGGTTCCGGCGCAAGGACGGTCCCCAGGTCCTGATCTGCACCGCAGCGGGGCGTGAGGGGATCAATCTGCAGTTCGCTCGGATTCTCTTCAACCACGACCTGCCTTGGAACCCGATGGATGTTGAGCAGCGCATTGGTCGGATTCATCGCTACGGCCAACGCGACACGGCCCAGGTGTTCAACCTCGTCGCCACCGATACCATCGAGGGCGCGATCTTCCTCCTGCTCGAGGAGAAGCTCAAGCACATTGCCAAGACCCTCGGCAAACTCGACGAGCACGGACAAGTAGCAGAAGACCTGCGGTCACAGATCCTCGGCCAGCTGGGAACCAGGTTGAGCTACGACCGGCTCTACCAGGAGGCGGTTCGGGACCCGTCGCTGAAGCGCACGCACCAGGAACTCGAAGTGGCGATGTCGAACGCCGCCCTTGCACGGCAGGTCGTTTTCGAGCTGTTTCAAGACCTCGAAGGATTCAACCTGGGTGAGTATACGCGGGTCGACGATCAGGGGGCCGGTCTTCAGCGCTTGGGCGCGTTCATCAGACGCGCTGCACAGCAGCAGCACGCCACTCTGCGAGAACGCGAGGATGGGTTGTGGGATCTGCTTGTGCCCGGCCGCGAAGCTCTTCTCTGCACGCTTGACCGCGAGAGAGCCCTCCAGTCCGAGGGCGTGGATCTGCTGGGACTTGATCATCCGATTATCAAGCAGTGGCTGGAGCAGTGTCGGGCTCTGCCTCCCCGTGAGCGTGCCCTCTGGGGCACGTTGGGTGACGCTCCTGCCCAGGGCGGGGTCCTGACGGTCTGGGCGGTCCAGATCCAGGGCCGGGGAGGGCACACGTCGCAGCGAGTCGCCCGCCTGGGGATCACGTGCGCCGGCGAACGCGCCACGCAGATCGAGCGCAGCGGCGCAGAAGTACTGAATCTGCGGGGGGCACCGGAACCTGCGATCGACCGTTCCCAAATCGCCACGCTGCTGAACGGCGCGGCGATGGACATGCTTCGCCGAGACCTGGCGCATTCGGGCTCTCTGACGGAAGAGGCGTCCTTCAGCTCGCGCCTGGTCGCACTCGTGTGGCTGGTGCCGACGAACGGCTCCAACAAGAGCGACGCGGCGGTAAGTACCAGTGTGCCGCAAGCCGTGCGACGGATGTTCTCGATCGGGCACTCGAACCACCCCCTGGACACGTTCCTGGGCTTGCTGAAGCAGTACAACGTGGAGGTCGTCGTCGACACCCGATCCCGGCCCTACTCCAAGTACGCTTCTCACTTCGACACGGACCCGCTCAGGGAGGCCCTCGGGAAGGCCCGGTTCAAGTACCTTTTCCTCGGCAGAGAGCTGGGAGGCCGCCCTGACCCGGCCGAGTTCTACGATACGGAGGGCCACGTCCTCTACTCGCGTCTGGCCGAGTCCTCTCTGTTCCTCGAGGGCATTCGACGCCTTGAGAACGGGGCGCAGAAGTACCGCATCGCTCTTCTCTGCAGCGAAGAGGACCCGGCCGGCTGTCACAGGCGCCTGCTCGTGGGTCGAGTCCTCGCCAGCCGCGGGATCGCCCTGGATCACATTCGTGGCGATGGGCGCCTGCAACCCGAGGCAGATCTTGTGAAGGACGAGGGGGCCCGGCAGGGAACGTCGCTGTTTCCACAAGGCGAGGAGACCACATGGAGGTCCATACGATCGGTTTCACCAAGAAAACCGCGGCCGAGTTCTTCGGAGCGCTGAGGCGTGCCGGCATCAAGCGCGTGCTCGACGTTCGTCTGAACAACTCGTCGCAGTTGGCCGGTTTCACCAAACGCGAGGACCTTCCGTTCTTCCTCAAGGAGATATTCGACGCCGAGTACGTCCACGAGCCGCTGCTGGCCCCCACGGACGAACTCCTCTCCGGCTACCGGAAGAAGAAGATCACCTGGCAGGTCTACGAGGACAAGTTCCGGCAGCTCATGAAGGAACGGAAGGTCGAAGAGAAGATAGAGCGGAGCCTCTTCTCCGTTCCGACCGCGCTTTTGTGCACCGAGGTCACGGCCGATCGGTGCCACCGCCGCCTTGTCCTTGAGCACCTCCAGTCGAAGTGGGGCGACATCAAGGTGACGCACCTTTAGGTTGCGACCATGAAGATCGTGGTGAACCACCTGACGCGAATGCAGCCTGGCTACATTTGCGTGGCCGGCATCGACCTTGCGACTGGCGAGCACGTCCGCCCGGTACTTGAGGGGGTACGGCTGAGTCGCGACCTGCTGGTCCGTTCAGGCGGGCCGTTCGATATCGCGTCGGTCGCTGACCTCGGCACGACTCGACATATCGGCAAGCCCCCCGAGAACGAGGACTACGTTCTTAATCCGAACACCGCGACGCGCGTGAAGGACGTGGTCGCCGACAAGTACTGGAAGCTCTTGATGAAGACAGCCAAACCCACGCTTGCGGCAATCTTCGGCCCGGCCTTGGCGGCGCGGACGCCGGGCTGCGCTATTGATCTCGGACAGGGGAATGCCTCCCTGGGCTGCCTGATCCCGGCAGCCGCCCCCGAGATCTGGGTGGACGGGTGGGACAAGATCCGCATCGAGCTGACGGACGGGACCCTGACGCCAAATCTGTCCGTCACGGATCTCCGGCTGTACGAGGACGACCAGAAGACGCCGCGCCGCAAGCTCGTGGATCGCATCGCTGCGCGGTTGAAGAAGGGAGTGGGAGTAGTGGTCGCCGTGGGCCTCGCAAGGCCATGGCAGAAACCCGGCGACACCGAGCGCCGACACTGGCTGCAGGTCAACAACCTCCACCTTGAGGACGATCCGGCATGGCAGCTCGGCTAAGCATGCGTTCCGTCGCCTCGAATGGGCGGAGCCCTCCAAGTGGGGATTCAGAAATGACCATGGATCAACCTGGTTACGGCACTCGCGCCGATGAGATCCATCCGTTCTTCAAGGCCAAGCGAGAGTGGTCGAAGGTCAAAGACAAGATCGTTGGCGATTACATCGCCTGCTATCTCAAGACCATCCAGCATCGACCGACCCATCATCATCGTGGACGCCTTCGCTGGCCCCGGTCGCTTCGGAGACGGAACCGAAGGCTCGCCTCTCATCATCTGCGGGGCCATCGAAAAGGCGCCAAAGCAGGGAGTTGGCATCGCCTGTCTCTTCTCGGACTCGCATCCCGCCCATAGAGGTGCGCTTGAGACGTGCCTTTCGGAGTACATGAAGAAGGGCATTGCCGGAAAGCCACTGACCGACTGTGCCGAGGCGCTCACGCGGGCCCTCGAAGTAGGAAAAGGAGCCACCCTGTTCTTCTACCTCGATCCTTACGGGATCAAGGATCTGGAATTCGAAACGGTGAAACAAATTTACGAGAGGGACACGAACCAGAGCACCGAGGTGCTCATCAACTTCAACTTCAAGACCTTCATGCGGATGAGCGGGAATTGGGCATACGCGGATTTTGCGAGCGAAGTTGCGAGGAAGGTGAAGGAGTCCAAGGTCGACACCGTGAATGCAGTCATGGGTGGCGACTACTGGATCGCGATCGTGACCAACCCCGCGCTGGACAAGATCCAGCGCGAGGACGCTGTTGTGGGCGCGTACATGGAGCAGGTCCGGCACTTTTTCCAGTACACATTTTCCATTCCAGTAAAAGAGACTGAGGACGGAAGCCACGTCCCGGCAGACGACCTCGCAAAGTACCACCTCATATTCGGCACGCGTAGTCCACGGGCCGTCGTCTACATGAACGACGTGGCCAACATCGCGCTCCAGCCCTACTTCAACCAGTTCAAGGACGGGCTGTTGTTCCAGATGACTCCGGAGAGGTACGAGGCTACTTCTACCGCAGACCTGAAGCGGGCCATTGTTGCGGCGGTGGCGAACCAGCCTTTGAGAAGACCTCAGGTTTACGAGGCGATCGCGCCGAAATACTTCTTGCAGTATCGCTCCAAGGACTACCGCGCCATGATCGACGAGCTGGTCTTCAAGGAGAAGAAGCTCTTCCCTGATCCGAGCACTCTGAAACGAAAGACGCAGCTGAACGACGCGACGTTGCTGTCGACGACGCCGTGGCCCGGAGGCGGGAACAAATGAGCCGCAACTCGTCCATCGAGTGGACGAATTCCACCTGGAACCCTGTGACCGGCTGCACGAAGATCAGCCCAGGCTGCAAGCACTGCTACGCTGAGGTGTTCGCCGAGCGCTGGCGCGGAATCCCCGGGCACCACTTCGAGCAAGGGTTCGATCTCCGACTCTGGCCCGAGCGCCTGGAACTGCCTCTTTCGTGGAAGAAGCCCCAAATGATCTTCGTGAACAGCATGAGCGACCTTTTCCACGAGAAGGTGCCGCTCTTGTTCGTTCAGAAGGTGTTCGACACGATGCAGAGGGCTTCATGGCATTCCTTCCAGATCCTCACCAAGCGATCCGAGAGACTGGCAGCGGTCAGCGCTGAACTGACTTGGCCGCCGAACGTGTGGATGGGGGTCTCCATCGAGACAGCCAACTACCTGTGTCGGGCGGACCACCTTCGGGAAGTGCCAGCGGCGGTGAGGTTCCTGTCCCTGGAGCCATTGCTCGGACCACTTGGGAACCTGGACCTGTCGGGTATCCACTGGGTTATCGCGGGGGGAGAGAGCGGACCTGGCGCCCGACCGATCGAGGCGAAGTGGGTCAGGGAGATTCGCAAGCAGTGTCGCGCGGAAGGTGTCCGCTTCTTCTTCAAGCAGTGGGGCGGGGTCCAGAAGAAGAGGAATGGTCGCGTCCTCGACGGCCGGACCTGGGACGAGATGCCGAAGGGACATCTGCTTGGGGTCTGAACACCAAGGTCTGCAGGGCTACCCCTACAGGTGCAAGTCATTGGCGTTCTTTGACATCCAGGGGCACATAGAGCAGCCTGGCCAGCCCGGCGGGGGCGCCCGGCCGGCAGAGAGTGGTTATGAAGGGGGTCGTCCTTGGGGAGCCACCCCGCGCCCTCTTCGAACGACGGCGGAGCGATTCCGTGCCCCCTGAACTCCGCGATCGCCAGATTTGTCTCTCGGCCCAAAGCCTCGACAGCCTTGGGCTGGCGAAAAGCTGGGCGCATGCCAAATCACCCATTCAACTGCAGACCCCTCCGTTGTTGGGCTGCTCGATCTCGGCCGGGCATTTCCGGCAGATGAATGGCTCCGTCATGAGCGTCGACCTCCCAGCGCGTTCCGCCCGGCCCGCGTGATCCGGTACTTCTGCAGCCGGCTGTTCGGCTTGTCGGGAATCGTGTACTCGATGAGTCCTTCGGCCACCCCATCGCGTACGGCGGCGTGTAATTGACCGTCGATTTTCCGTTTGCGGACAGCCTTGGCGATCTGGGCCTTGGACAGGGGGCCGGACTGGAGGGCGGCCAACACGCGGCTTCGGAGATCCCCGGCCGACTCTACCTTTGACTCTACCCCCGACTCTACCTTGGACCCTGCCCGGGGCCCGGCCGTCTCACCGACGCCCACCCGGAATGTCACGACCGCCGCGCCGGTGATCTCCTCGAACTTCGGCCGGGCGATCCCCACCTCCTTGCACATGGCGACCACGCGGTTCGTTCCGCGTCCCCACTTTTCGATGAGGCCCGTGCGGTGAAAGACATCCGCGATGAGCGGATTCCGCTGAACCGAGAGATGCTGCCGGGTCAGGGAGTCGGGGGTGATGCCCTTGGGGAACCCTCCCGCGCTCCACACTTCCACGCGGTCGTCGAAAATCGCCAGCGAAATGGCGCCCCCGGCGATGGAATAGTCCCGGTGGATGAGGGCGTTCACCAGGATCTCCCGCATGGCGTCCGGCGGGATGAGCGGCTTTTCCACGCGCCGCATCTGGCCGGGGACGATCTTCGCCGGCATCGGAAAATGGCGCTGACAGAAGATTTCCGCTTCCTCCAGCAGCTTGAACGCGGGTCCGCGAACCTGGCGCTGGTCGAGGAACTCGGTCTTGTCCGTCCCGCGGAAGCGGGCCATGCGAAGCTCGCACTGCGGATAGTCCGGCAGGAAGGTCTTGCCGAAAAGGACCAGGGCGGCTCGCAGGATGTGCCCGTCCTTGCGAATGCCCAGCCGGTCGAGCACGTCGGGCAGGCTCCGGCCCACGGGCCCGAGCAGACGCCCGACCGAGCGGGCGATGTCCACGATGCGGAAGACTTCGTCCCGATCAATATCCTTGAGGGTGATCTCGTCGGCGGGTTGGTTTTCCCATCGCCGCTTGCTGTGAGCGCGCTCGAAGAGGAGTTTCTCGTACTTCTCCTGCGACATCTTGCGCGTCGTGCTGCCGACCCGCTCGTAAGGACGCCCTTCGAACGTGAAGGGGATCGAGTCCAAGGTCCCCTCGACGCCGAGCATGAGGATCTCCCGACCCTCTCTCCTCGGCATGCGCTCGACAGGCGTGTTCACGGGCGGTTCGAACCGATCGAGGGCCTGGGCGATCTCGCGGAGGGTCTTGTCCGAGACGTCCTGTCCTTCGGCAGTGCCGTCCGGTCGGAGTCCGAAGAGCACTACGCCGCCGGACCCGTTCAGGAACGCGCAGAGCGTTTGCATGGCCTCCCTGAGTTCCGCTGTGGAGCGCTTGAACTCGAGAGCCGCTCCCTCTCCTTGTTTCAGGAGACGGATGAGTTCCTTCTCGTTGGTGGGGACCTTGGGGATCATGGCGATCTCTGGCGTAACAGGCGCTCAGTATACGAAATGGCGGGCGCATGCCAAATCATCCATCCTCATTCCTGTGCGATGGCTATCTGTCACCCAAGTACAGTTTCCGATGGTCTTTGCGATTGCGACTATGCCCCAGCCGCGCGATGACGTCTCCCGCCGCCCGATCCGCGGCCTTGCCGGGCGTCAGCCCCTCACGACGGTAGAGCGTGTACGTGGCGTCATAGTCCTCTTGCGCCGCGGCGCGGCGGCTGCCGTGAGTGCCGGTCGCGTGACCGCCGGCGGCGAGGATGGCGCGGCGGTAGGCGGACCGGTAACCGCGAAGGTCGGCGAGATGTCCGGTGTTGTGGGCGAACCACGCCCGCAGGAGGCCGTGGAGCTCCGGCGAGATCTCCATGATGTCGCGACGACCGCCTTTGCCGACGATGGTCAGCCGGTTCCCGTCCAGGGGCGACGCCGCGGTGACGCGCTCCGTCGCCGAGATGCCGCGGGCCTTCGTTTCCTTCTGAATCCGGGCCGACAGGTGGTAGGCGCGAGGGTCGCCGGTGCGGTCGAAGTGGCGGGCGTCCCTGGCGCGGAGGATCCCGATCATCCGGTCGCGGACCGGAAGCGTGGGCGTCTCGCGTGATGGACCGCGCAGCTCGCCGGCCCTGGCAAGCTCACGGACTTTGCGGGCATAGGATTCGCTCAGGTTGGCGAAACTCCGCGTCTGGCCGGTCAGGGCGCCGTACTTCGCCAGCGCGCTGCCGTACTGCTTCAGCGTCTTCACGGCCAGGCCATCCGCGATGGCCTTGTCCATGAAGGCGCGGAACTCGCGCTTGCCGAGGTCCTCGAGATGCTGCGCGCCCGCGCAGGAATCGAGAAACCGGCCGAGGATCTTCTCGTACGTGTGGAGCGTATTCGCCGAGAAGATCAGGTTGCGCGTGCAGCGATTGACGTCGGCATGCTCGGCCAGGCCGCGCATCTTGAGCTCGTGTTTCGTCTCGCCTTGGTGGCGGAGATCGTGCCATCGCTCGTACGCGCGCCACAGCCGATCATGCAGCTCGTTCTTGAGAGTCATGCGCCCTCCTGGAGTATCTCCGGTCAAAACAGCAACAGGTGCCTTCGTTTTTCGCGCGGAATCGAATGTTCAGCACCGAATCGCATCCGCGATTCTGGAAAGACAGCGAATTTCGGCTCGCTGCGGGCCGTTGGGCGCGGCAGGAAACCGGCGTCCCGCCGTTTCCTGCGCGCTCCTTCGCTCCCTCGGGGCCACGCGCGGCCCCGTCGTGATGACCGAGCCCGAGAGTCGGGGACTCGGGGCGAGAGTCCGGACGCAGGACTCGAGTCCGGGCCCGGAGCACCGCGACCTCCCGCCATCGACACGACGGATCTATGTTCGTTCGCCGCCCAA
>CAZPCZ010000023.1:0-18105 GCA_964585225.1 uncultured Gammaproteobacteria bacterium | reverse complement strand
TGCCAAAGCTACTCGTCTACAATAAATCGGACCTCTCAGAGCGAGAACGTCCGTACCGCGACGCGTACCATGGTTTGGTGTTCGAAGGATTCCCCACCCCCTCGAGCTCCCTACGCACCCCCTCCAGCTCCCCCTCCGGAAGAGGGGGAGAGACCTCAGTTGGCTTCGTTGCCGAGCTCGATGTCTCCGCGCTCAAGCGGCGAAACCTGAACTATCTCGTCGATCTCCTCTTCGAACTCCTCCCGGAAGGTGAATCACTCTACGAGCCTGGGCGGGTCGCCGATATTCCGAAAAAAGAATGGATCGCGGAGCTCATTCGGGAGAAGGTGTTCCTCCGCATGCACCAGGAAATCCCCTACTCCGTTGCTGTGGAGGTGAACGAGGTCGCGGAACGCGAGAACGGCGTGCTCTTCGTCTCGGCGCGCATCCTCACGACCGGTGACCGCTACCGCAAGATGCTCATCGGCACCGGTGGACGTCGGATCAAAGAGATCGGCTCGATGGCGCGAAAGGAGCTCGAGACCGCGATGAACCGCAAGGTATTCCTCGACCTCACGGTCGAGACGGAACAGTGGACGCGCTGAGCGTTCGAGCAACCACTGCAGCGAGGGCCCGGGCACCCTCGGGGAGCCGAGGGCCCGGACGGTTGAGGAGTGAGTCATCAATGACCGCGATGCGGTCCTCTCGCACCGCGCGGAGCTCGCCCCAGCCGAGGCGACTCGCGACCTGCTGCGTGGGCACGCGATCACGCTGGCCGCAGATCGAGAGGATGACACATTCGGGATCAATGGACTTGAGGTCCTCGAACCGGAACTCGCGGCTCCACTCGCCAGGCTTCAGAATGGCCTGTTCGAGGCCGGCGATCGCGGCAACTTCGGGGACCCAGTTGCCGGATGCCATGGGCGGGCTTGACCATTCTTCAACGTAGACGCGGATGGATCGTGCTGACACCACCTCCCTCTGTGCATCCGCACGCGCACCCCCTCCCGCTCCCCCTCTGAAAGAGGGGGAGAAAGCATGTTGCAGTCGGATCGCGTCGAACTCTGACCGCATGCGGCGAATGAGCTCGACAGCTGCATTGGCGCGCCCGACGCGTTCGCCGATCGTCGTGATGCTCGTGTACACGTCGTCGAGCGTGTGCGGCTCGACGTGGCAGAAGAGCTCCGGCTGCTGCTCCTTCAACGCCCGAACCTGCGGCGGGACGAACATGGATGTCACGATGAGGTCTGGCTGGAACCGTTCGAGGAGATCGCCGTACACCTCAGTCCACCCACCGACCTTCGGTTTCGATTGCGCGTCGTACGGCTCATCGCAGAACGCCGTCACGCCGACGACCTCGTCGCCGGCGCCGATCGCGTAGAGGATTTCCGTGTTCGATGGTGCGAGAGAGAGGAGGCGCACACGGGAATTCCTAATGACGAATTTCTAATTTCTAATCAATGACGAATACCCAATGTCCAATTTTGGTCATTCCGCATCATTGGGATTTGATTAGGAATTAGGAATTAGTCATTCGGTCTGTGATCCACTCCGCGACCTCGGTGAGCAGTGCCGGCTCCCGTTCGAACATCGTCGTCCCGTGACCTGCGTTTCCAAACGACTTGATCGTCACACGGCCTTCAAGGATTTGCGCGAGTGCGTGCACGGTTTCCGTGGAGTACCGATCATCCGCTCCACCCGCAGCGAGGAGGAGCGGGCTCAGACGCCCTTGCTGTTCGCGGTCGCGTGATTCGTGGTCTCGGATTGCGCGGGCGATCGCATCCGTCTTCACCCCACGGTAGTCGAGACCAGGCGAGAGAAGGACCACGCCGGCGAGACCCGCCTCCTCCTCGAGGAGCTGGAGCGCGAGGTTCGCACCAATGGAAGCACCGACCACAACGAGGCGTGGGAGGATGTAGTTTGCGGGCGGGGCTTTCCCGTACTCCTTGGGAAGCTTCGCAGACTTCTCCGCATTGTCCTCGATCCAGAGCATCGCCGCCCGCACGTCGTTGATCTTCGCCTGATGCTCGGTGTCGGTGAAGCGTACGTACCCCGCTTGCCCACCCTGCGACTCGCCGTGTCCACGAAAATCAATCGCGAGTGATGCGATGCCACGCCGCTGGAGCTCCTCTGCGAGCTTCCCGTAACTCTCCTTCGTCGCGGGCATCATGTGGAGGAGTAGCGCCCAGCCTTTCGGCTCGGCGATCGGGTACCAATGTCCGGCGATGCGGACGTTGTCCGAGGTGGTGAGGGTGATGGATTCACGGGACATAACGGTTGGCGTAGTGTCCGTCGGGACGACGGGAACAACGGGTGACGGCGTGGGACGCCCACACGCAGTGCCCAACGATACGATAGCGACCAGCGGAACGAGAAGCGCCGTCCACCCCCTCCAGCTCCCCCTCCGAGGTGGAGGGGGAGAAATTGGAAAATTGCTCGGTATGTCATTTGGAGTCACCGCGAGAAGTTTCGGGCGTTCCATATCCCTCACTGGTGTGAGATTTCTCGCGGAGTTTACCCCGTAGGGTCCAACTCCACATCGGACTCCTTCGGGGCTCGAAATGACGCAGGAGGAGAATCTACTCTTTCCCATTCCTGCCAATCTCTGACAGTAGGACATTTTCCACGATAATCCCGCGCGGGAGGAAGATGCGCGCGAGCTCATCGCGGAGGTCGAGCTCCACCGCGTCGCGTCGCGCGGAGACGATGTCCTGGTACGTGTAGCGCGAAGCGATCATGCGGGATCGGCTCCGAATCGTTGGCCGAATGATCTTCTCCACGAAGTCCTCGCCGATGGACTGCCAAATCGTCGGGATCTGTTCCTGGTCGAGCCGGAGGAGCACGGTCCCCTCGATGAGGAGCTTCTCGTCATCGGACGTCACCGCGCCCACCGGCTGGTCGCCCATCGCGTTCACGTGCTCGGGGTTGAACTTTTTCGAGATCGTGTACTCGAGCGTCTGCGTATTGAAGAGCTTCGCGCGCTGCCAGAACGGAATCTTGAAGTGGAGCCCCGGCGTGAACACCTTCTTGAGCACGCCGCGTCCGAGATCATATACGCACGCAACGTACCCCGGCGGGACGTTCACGAAGAACCCCTTGAGGACATCCTCCACCACGAACGAGTACATCATTTTATCGAGGGCATCAGCCATACATGAGTGATGAGGGACGAGTGGTGAGGGACGAGTGGTGGTACTCGACAACTCTTCACTCTTCACTCACACCTCTTCACTTCGCGGTCACTCCCTTCCGGATCCCAAATAGGATCGCACTGAAGGCCATGGAGGTCAAGATGAAGAGCGATTTCACCATGGGGAGTTTCGAGAGGACAATGATCGACGCGATGGGGAAGACGTACCGGTAGAGGACGTCGCGACGTTCGAGCGTGTGCCGCCGCTCTCGCTGGACCGCGATGATCTCGAGGAAGAGGATCACGCCAACCGCCACCGCCCACCAGAGGTTCCGCTGCCCGACCTCGAACCCAACAAACATCGTGTTCACGAAATCCGGTC
Organism: uncultured Gammaproteobacteria bacterium; assembly: GCA_964585225.1. Taxonomy (GTDB): domain Bacteria; phylum Patescibacteriota; class Patescibacteriia; order JACPHY01; family JACPHY01; genus CAZPCZ01. The sequence continues at coordinate 14,614 of CAZPCZ010000023.1, read as the reverse complement.
GCCGAACGAACGGGTAGAGGTCGTTGAGCTTCTCGACGCGTAACCCGCCGACGAACACCTGGTACAGGAGCACGAGGACGAGCACCTGGACGGCGAGCACGACCGCCTTCGCCCACGGGTTTACCTTCTGCTCCTTCAAGAGGCGCCGCGCGACCTCACGCTGCTTGACCGGATCGTTCTTAAAATGCGCGGCTGCCTCCGCGATCTTCTTCGACAGCGATGCGAGCCGCACAGCCTTTCGTTCCGAGAGAATCGAGAGCGGGAGGAGGAGGAGGCGGATGAGGATGGTGAGCGCAATGACCGCGAGCCCGAGGTTTTCGGCCGCAATGGTCCCGTAGAGAAAAAAGAGCCCGTTGAGCAGCGGCTGGTAGAGGACGTCGTGCCAGAAGGAGGAGAACATACCCTGTCCCCAGCATAGCGGAGTTGTTGACGGGGCCGCAAGCCGATGGTACGTGTGGGAGCGGTTCCTTCCAGCAGGCAACCAAGGAGGCGCCGTGGCACGAAGGAGAGACCGAGACACCGCAACGCTCGACCTATTCGCACCTCGCCCGCCGAAGCCGGATAGCGAAGGCGGACTTCGCCCATCGCCCGCCTGGCAACCACCGCCGTTCCACGTCCTCGATCCGACCGGGATCGAAATTCGGCCATACGCACGCCACGCATTCGATGCGTGGGACGCCGGCGGGAACTTCGGACTCGTCGCGGACACCGCGACCGGCAAGACGTACCTCGCGTACGCGCTCGCAGACGCCGTGCTCGCATCGGGCAAGCGCGTGCTCTTCTGTGCGCCGACCGGCATCCTCTGCGAACAGCACGCGGCGCTCGCGCGAACGGTGTTCCGCATCGCTGCGGACGACGTCCAGCTCGTCACGGCGAACCGCACGCCAAAGCATCGGACCGGTCAGTGGGCGATGGGACGACTCTTCGTCGCGACGCCGCACCTCGCGGCGAATGACCTCGGCCGCGCCATCCTCGACCTCAGCGGGTTCGGGCTCGTCATCATTGACGAGGGGCACCACGCCGCGCGGACACACGCGGCGATCACCGTCGCGAACGCAGCACACGCGCGCGGAGTGCGCATCCTCGCACTCACCGCATCGCCGGGCGGAGATCTCGAACGCATTGAGCGCATCCGCGAGAATCTCCACCTCGACCGATGGGTGCGCATCTCGGAAGAGGCGACGCAGGCGTTCCGCCCTCCGATCGAAGAGCGCCGCGAGATCATCCCGATCGCTGACGTCGCGCAGCCGATCATCACGCAGCTTGAGGACGTCCTCGAGCGGCTCACCGGCATGCTCGTTCAGCAGGGCGACCTCGAGACTCCGTCGCGAGCACCATCGCCCGCCGCCCTGAAGGCGGCACACGATCGTATTCGAGACCGCGAGGCGCTCGCGCTCATCCCGATCGCTGCGGCGGCTCAGCAGCTCACCGCGGTCCTCTCGTTCGTCGTCTCTGATGACTACGGGACCGCGCTCGAGAGTTTGCGACGAGCGCTCGAGAAGCGTGACCGCAACGGCGGGCTCACGCGGACCGCGCGTCGACTCGCCGTGACCCCGGAGGTCCGTCGCGTGCGTGATGCGCTCGAGGCGCTCGTACGCGACGGCGTTCGACACCCAAAGCAGGATGCGCTCGTCCGTGCCATTCGTTCCACTGCGACGGAGTCGAGTCGGCCGGCCCGCACGCTCGTGTTCAATCGGTACGCGGCAGGCGTCCACCGCCTCGTGGACATCCTCCGCACGGAGCTTGGTGTCCGTGTCGAGCCGGCGATCGGACGGTCGCAGATGCGGTCGGAGACGCTCCTCGACACGCTCCACACGTTCGGTCGCGGCGAGGTCGCGATCATCGTGGGGACCGACGTCATCCGTGAGGGCATCCACATCCCGGAGCTCGATTTCCTCGTCGTGTACTCCCCGCCACGCAACGAGCGAGAGCTCATCCAGCTCTCCGGGCGTGTCGGGCGAACGCGCCCGGGCCGCATCGTCACGCTCGTTGCAGACCACAGCATTGACAAACGGTACGCGTTCAGTGCGGTCGGGAAGGCGCAGCGCATGCGCGGTGCGCTCCCACCGAACACGCGCGCCGGCGGAAGTGACGCCGGCGCGACGCACCGATCCGTGTTCACCGGCCACCCGCGGAAGCCGACCGAGATGTTCGTCCGGAACCTCCGGGAACGATTCGTATTCGACCGTTTCCGCATCGTCACGGCATCGGTCGAGCGCGGCCGAAACGGACACGGCCGTCCGTTCGTCCGCATGCTCGTCGGAGACCGCACGGGGACGATCACGCTCCTCCACTGGTGCACGAAGGGGCAACGTCAGGCCGATGAGATCGTCCAAAACTTCACGCCAGGGACGATCGCCATCGTTGCGGGAACGTATGAGGATGGACGCACGCCGCGGATCATCGTGAACCCGCGTGAGCGCCAACACATCACGCGTTGCCCGGAAGGCGACTACGACCCCGCGGACTACGAACGCACGCCACGGATCTGAAACCGACACCGGTCCGATGTACATCGGACCGGTGTTCTCGTACGTGGCCGCCCCTCCCTTCGACCTCGCTCAGGGTACACTGCTCAGGGCGTGTTGTTCGACTTCGTCGACTGGTCATCCGGCGGCGTGGATTCCGCTCCATCGTCATCCGGTTCCTCCGGTGGCGGACGATCCTTTGCACTCCGGAGCAGCACGTCGCCCAACGAGATTTCGCCGTCGCCGGTACGCTCGACCGGTGCGAGGGAATCAATGGGGGGTGGCGGAGGCTTCATCGGTCGCTGCTCCCGTTGCGGAGCTCGATCATCGCGTCGCGGCCCACGGTCGGTACGCTGCGGCTGCCGCTGCTCCTGCTGTCGTTGTCCCTGCTGCGGCGGTGACCCCTTGCCCTGTTGCCCACCACCTCCCCGTCCCTGATTCCTGATTCCTGATTCCTGATTCCTCGGTTTCGGTTTCTCATACTGCGCCACCTTCGCCTTCTCTTTCTCTGCACGCATGCAGTTCTCGCACAGGATGCGCTGGCCCGGGCGCGGTCGGAAGAAAATCGTCGCACCACCACCGCACTTCGCGCACTCGACGATCCGTGGCTCCGGCGGCGGACGATCCGGCTTCCGTGAATCTCGAATAGCTCTCCGCACATCTTCCGATTGCTCACCCTCCTTCACGCCGCTCGCCATGGCACCACGCGCGGCCTCACGCAGCCATCCTCCCCCGCCCTGCTGCCCCGGCCGCGGCAATCCCTCGGTGAGTTCTTTCGCCTTTGCACGCGCCTGCTGCCACTCGCCCTCCGGAACATCGCCACCGCCTCCACCGCCCTCGTCGTCATCATCTCCACCCGGCGCCATGCCGGTCCACCGCATGATCTTGTCCTCGATCTCCTGCCGCGGCCGCGCGTATCGCTCGCGAGAACTCCGGAGCACCTTCTCGGCATTCCCGGTCCGCTCGTAGAGCACGTCGATCGGCGGGAGTGTCCCCGCGGAGAATGGATCAGAAGAGACACCGTTGATCATGAGCTTCAAGTACACGTTCCACTTCGGAAGGTTCACGAGGTCCTGTTGGATGAACTGCGGCGTGAACTCTGGCTCGAGGAACTCCGCGTCCTGCGCGCCGACACGGAAGCATACGATCGTCCCGACGTTCCCGTACACCGCATCGCGCACCTTCGTCGACGTGTCCGTCATGAGCTGACCGATGTACTGGTGCGCAATCGTGAGGTTCAGTCGGTACTTCCGCGCCTCGGACAGGATGTCCGAGAACGAATCCGTCGCGAAGTTCTGGAACTCGTCGACGTAGAGGTAGAAGTCCTTGCGGGTGTGTTCCTCCATGTCCACGCGCTCCATCGCCGCGAGGTACACCTTCGTCACCATCATTGCGCCGAGGAGCGCGGAGTTATCTTCCCCGATGCCGCCTTTCGCGAGGTTCATGATGAGAATCTTCTGATCATCCATGATCTCGCGGATGCGGATGGTCGATTTCACCTGGCCGACGATGTTTCGGATGAGCGGAGAGGAGAGGAACTGCCCAACCTTGTTCTGGATCGGCGCGATCGCCTCGGTCTGGAACTTATCCGGGTACCGCGCGTACTCGTCCACCCAGAACGACTTCACGACGGGGTCCTGGACCTTCGCGATGACCTTCCGTCGGTACTCCTTATCAACGAGGATGCGCATGATGCCGAGGAGCGTCGACCCCGGGTAGTCCATGAGCGCGAGGATGGCGTTTCGGAGCACGTACTCGAGGCGCGGACCCCAAGAGTCTGCCCAGATCTTCTTGAAGATGCCGATGAGGCCGGAGGCGACGAGGTGCTGGTGGTTCCGATCGACGTGCTCGAGCACGTTGAACGCGACCGGCCACTCGAGGTCGGCCGGGTTGAAGTAGATGATGTCGTTCGCGCGGTAGCTCGGGATGAAGTCGAGCACCTTCTTCGCGGTGTCGCCGTGCGGATCGAGGTACGCGACGCCATGCCCCGCACGGATGTCGTGGAGGATGAGGTGCTCGAGCATGGAAGTCTTCCCCATGCCGGTCTTCCCGACGAGGTACATGTGCCGACGCCGGTCGTCCGTCTTGATGCCGAACCGCTGCGTCTTCCCGCGGAAGTTCGTCTGCGCGAACGGCGCGACCTCGTTCTCGTGATCGTGTTCCATAGCCGTGAGGCGTGAGACGTGAGCTCTGAGATGAGATATGAGCACCGCACGACCGTGTAGCGTGCGCTCAGACCTCAGACCTCGTGGCTCAATTCTACACAATTGGTAGTCCCTCCGGCGGCTTCAGCGGCGGCGGGGATGCTCCCGGCGCTCCAGCGACTGCGTTGACGGTCGTATGGGTGATGGGCAACCCCGACGGTGGGACCCCGCGACGGGCATCGGTCCGCATGACGAGCGGTGCCTTCACCGCCTCGGTCGGAAAGTGCCAGAGTGTCGCGAGTTCCTCGATGTTCATGATCATCTTCCGCGCCCCCACCCACATGTTCCGTCGGCTGTACGCGCGGACAACCTTCGTGCGTCGCCAGTTGTTGCGGAGCTTCGCGAAGAGCCAGAGCGATGCGGGGCCGATGTGCTTGAACTCCGGCTTCAAGCTATTCCCGTCGTTCGTGTTGAACTGCTTGATCCCGCCGACGATCGCATGCGCACCGCGCGGCTTCTTAAACACCTCTTTACGCGCGACGTAGACGAACCGGATCTTCGTCTGGAAGGCGATCTTCGCCATCTTTTTCTCGACGAGCTCCACCGCCAGTCGCTCACCCGGCGACATGTAGAGCACCTTCGAGAGCATGTCGTCCTTCTTCTGCGTCGGTTTCGCCTCCGGCGCGCCGAGTGCCTGATCAATGACCGCTCCGGCGATGCTCCCGGTCACATCGAACGCGGTGTCGACGAGTGTCTTCCTCGCCTCGACCTTCGCACCGATGAGCTTCTTCACGAGCTTCTCGGCATCCTTCACCCAGTCCTGGCTGATCGGGACGATGAGGAGCTGCATCCAGATCTGCTCACCCGGTCCAATGCGCGCGAGGTTCTCGAGCATCGCAGCGAGCGGGTCCTTGAACGGTTCGTCCTTCTGCCCCTTGTGCTCGAAGAACTCCCATGTCCGGATGGGATACGGGTCTGGTTTTGTGAACACGAACTCCGTCCCGAAGAGATCCCACTCCTTGTCCGGGTACTTATGTGGGACTGCGGTCGTGTAGTCCGCAACCTCGGTGATCTGTGCGTCGGGGTACTGCGCGTAGATCGCAGTTTCAACGAGATCCCGAAACTTGTCCCACGTCCACACGAGGAACTGGATGTACCCCTCGATGGAGACGATTTCGAGACTGAACCATTCCTGAATGTTCCCGTGCCAGTACTTTTCCCGCCGCGTGTGACTCCCGTGCGCACCTGCGAGGTGCGCGAAGATGTTCTCGACGGCTTTCGCGGTCTGCGCGGCTTGTTCTGTCGCCTTCGGGACGTCGATCGCGAGGAGAACTGGACGGAGTTTTTTTATGATGAAATCGGTCTGGATGTTGAACATCCAGAGCGTTTTTCCCATCCAGAGCAACACGAAAACGAGCGGCACCCACCCGCCGCGAGCGAGGAGGTACCAACCCGCTGCGAGCGGGTCGTCGGCGAGCGCGAGGAGCGGCTCGAGGTCGATGGTGATCGAAGGCATAGCAGCCTACCCACACGCAGTATAACAAAAAATGGCCCGGCGGGGCAGGAGTGGGGTGAATGCCTAATGTCTAATTCCTAATTTCTAATCAATGCCGAAACCCCAAGCACCAATGCCTCATTCGATTGGATCACGTTTCGCGTCGTTGGGCATTCGGTCATTGGGGCTTGATTCGTCATTAGGAATTAGAAATTGGTCATTGCGCGCGCCGGGCGCGTCGCGCGTGCCACGTCACGAGCAACGGTGCGGCGATAAAGATGGACGAGTAGGCGCCGACGCCGATCCCGATGGCGAGCGCAAGGGCGAAGGACCGGATCGAGGTGCCACCGAAGAGGATGACGGCAACGAGCGCGAGGATAGTCGTGAGCGTCGTGTTCACGGACCGTGCGAGGGATTGGTGGATGCTCGCCTCCACCATCTCCGCGAACGGTTTCCCGCGCAGAACGTGGGTGTTCTCACGGACGCGATCGAGCACGATGATTGTATCGTTGATCGAGTACCCGAGGATCGTGAGCACCGCAGCGATGAATGGCGCGTCAACCTCCACGTTCCGGAACGCACCGAGCACGGCGAAGACGCCCATCGGAATGAGCACGTCGTGTGCCATGGCGATGAGCGCGACAGTCCCGTACGCCCACGTGGAGATCTCGCGCCCCGCTTTCCGGAACATCCACGCGACGTACAAGACGATGAGCACGAGTGAGAGCACGACGGCCGTCGCCGTTTTCCGCGCGAGCTCCCGACCGATGGATGGACCGATGGACTCTGATCGGAGCTCTCGCGCATCGTGCTCGAACGCACGCGAGATCGCGCCCCGGGCCTCCTGCGTGAGCGGTGCAGTACGGATGATGACATTCGATGCACCAGCGGTCTGGACCTTCACACGGCTCGCACCGAGTTCTTCCACGCGGCGTTGGATCTCCACGGTTGTGGGACGCTGCCCCGTGAACGCGAGTTCCGTAAGCGAGCCGCCGGTGAAATCAATACCAAAGCTGAAACGCCACACCATGATCGCAAGGACGCTCGCGCCAACGAGCACGGCGGAGAGAAGGTACCAGAGGCGTCGTTTGGGAACAATAGAGATCATACTTTCCGCACGCCGTACCACGACGTCCGTTGCACCCACCCCGCGACGAGCTGCAAGAGGACACGGGTGACCGTGAGGGCGGTGAACATGCTCATGAGCACGCCGATCGCGAGCGTTACCGCAAACCCCTTCACGACGCTCGACGAGAATGACGCGAGGATGAAGCACGTGATGAGGGTCGTGACGTTCGAATCGCGAATGGCCGACCACGCGCGGGAGAACGCTTCGCCAATCGCATCGAGGAGCGACCGCCCGACTCGGAGCTCCTCCCGCAAGCGCTCAAAGATGAGGACGTTCGCATCCACCGCCATGCCGACCGACATGACGAACCCCGCGATGCCAGCGAGCGTGAAGGTTGCGGAGACGAGCTTCATAACCGCGAGGACGAACGCCATGTACGCCCCGAGCGAGAGCACTGCGATGAGGCCGGGGAGCCGGTAGTACAGGACCATGAAGAGTGCGACGAGCAGGAACCCGTAGAGTGCCGCGCGGAGGCTCGCGGCGATCGACGCTTCACCGAGCGTTGCGCCGACGGTCGTCTGCGCGAGGAGGTGGATCGGCACTGGCAGCGCGCCAGCCTGGAGCCGCCGTGCGAGTTGCTTCGCCGTCTCCACGGTGAGGTTTCCGGTGATTCGCGCCTCGCCGTTCGTAATCTCCGTCTGTACGACCGGCGCGTACGGCGGGTCGCGTTCAGTCACGACGCCATCACCATCCGTATCGATCGGCGAACGTCCATCAAGAAAAATACCGATCGGCTGTCCGACCATACGTCTCGTGATCTCCGCGAAGAGTTTCGACCCCTCGTCGTTGAACTCGAGCCCGACCTCGGCCTCGTTCGTCGTTGGGTCAAACTGCAGCTGCGCGCGCTTGAGCTGCTTGCCGCTGAGTCCCGTATATTTCCACGGCTCCTGCGGCCCGAGAATATCCACCGCAGTTTTCTTTCGAATGAGGATGTGTGAAGCCCGTACCTCTTTTACCCCCTCTCCGTCCTTTACTTCCTCTACGCCCCCTACTCCCTCTACACCCTTGACATCTATGCTTACCGGCGCTCCACTCTCGGTGACTGCGGTCACGCCAGACACTCCAACGTCCTCACGCTTCACTCTTCCCTCTTCACTCTTCCCTTCTCTCTCCCCCGTCTTCCGGATGATGTGCCAACCGAACTGCGTCTCGACGAGCTTGCGCGTCGTCTCACCATCCTTGAGCTGGTCGAACACTGCCGCTTCGAACTCCTTCACCATGACGCCGCGCTTGAACCACCCAAGGTCACCGCCCTGCTCCTTCGAGCCGGGGTCCTCGGAGTGTACCCGCGCGAGCACCGAAAAGTCGCCATCCTTCGCGAGCGCCTGCGGGAGGATTTCCTGCTCCGCCTTGCGTTTCGCCGCATCATTGATACGCGTCAGCTCCTGCTCCTGTTCTGGCGTGAGCTTCCGCTCTTCCGTGTTCAGCTCTTTGAATTCGAGAACCGGCGTCGCGCCAATTGCATCGATGGCTTTCTGTGTCTCGAACACACCGGCGAGTTCCACAATGAGTCGCCACGTCCCTTCGACGCGGGTGAGCTGCACGACCGGCTCCGCGACGCCGAGCGCGTTCACGCGGCGCTCGATGACATCACGGACGCCCTCCACCGACGTCCGCTGATCGCGGTCGGGGATCTTCGACGTGTCCGCCTCATACACGAGGTGCGTACCGCCTTTGAGATCGAGCCCGAGACGGAATGGCCGATCGGTGACGTTCGCCCACCGCAACCCCGACCGGTCGGTGAGACGGTTCCACGCCCGCGGCGCATCGTAGCGCACCGCGAACATCGCAATCAGCAGGATCAGCACCAGTTTGAGCCAGATACTCCGGCGACCGACGAGGAGTGCCATAGAACCTCTAGCGTATCTCGCCACCGTACGGACGCAAGCGATTGACAGATCGCTACGCACATGCTAGGGTCAACGCAGGCCCTTTTGCTCCGTCAAATGGCGGAAAATCGGAGGAACGATGAAGAAGAAGCTTGCGGTCATTGGCGGCTTGATCCTCGGGGTCCCCCTCGTCCTCACCCTGCTCTGGCAGGGCAAGGGGTTCCTCTTCGACGAGCGGATCGCGGAATCCGAGCTCCGGGAGTACGTCGCGAAGATGTACGCAGACAAGACCGTCCTCGGGCAAGACTGCGTCGGCCGCGACACGGACGGCGACGGCTACGTCTCCTGCACCGCGCGGGTGAAGGGCAAGGACGGCCCCGAGGAGACCCTCGCGCTCGAGTGCACGTCGCAGGTGCTGAACAGCGGTTGCAAGCCGCGGATCGGCGTCTTGCCAACAACGACGACGAAGTAGCCGCTGGGAGCGAGCGGCCACGAGCTCGAACCAAGATACATGAATGAACGCCCGCTCTCCGGAGCGGGCGTCATGATTTCAGAATGAAATGCTGCTTTTCGAATCCGAAATGTTGCTCGTCAATGAGGTCAATCGCCGCAGGTGTGAGTACGTACCATGCGTCCCCCTGGAGAACATCGGCATACTCGGCAGGAGGCGGATGCCCCCGCTTCGTAAGATGCTTCACTGCGAGATCGTATCGCGCTCCATCGATACGTGCCGCGGTGCCCGATAGCTGAATGCCGAGATTCGGCTCCTTCGGACCGCTCACGGTAATCGCAGCAGCGACCCGTGTATTCGCAGAGATCGCCTTCGAGTGCCGAACATTCGGATCCGACATCCAGTACAGTCTCGGATTGTCATCATGGACGTAGATGAGCGTACACACCCACGGCCCCGCGCCGTCAGATGTCGCGAGGTGCATGAAGTACCCACGGTCAAGCACCTCACGTATTCGTTCGCGGATCCAGCGTTCATCCATAAAAAGGATCCAGGACCATTCTTTGGTTCGCTATTCAATGTCGTCTTTTACGGCGTCGGTGGTAAGCATCTCTCCCTTCTTGATATCTCGCAACGCCACATCGCATTTATTGATGAGGTCTTGGTAGGTATTGGGATTCTCCGAGTGATTGACGTATCTCTCTGGTTCTGAATAGAGGTACACTACTCCCCAGTGCGTGTGGGTGAATGCTCTTTCGCTCTGCGACAAATTCTTCAATGCTTGCCCGGTGAGGGGTTTGAGGTTGTACTGGATGACAACCTCGCCTTTCTGAAAATCTCTGTTTGCGTAGACCCCTTTTCCACCCAGGTTGCCTCTACCGAGGATGACATCGTCCATAAGATCTCGTCGTGCTCAGAGGCGAAAAGGGTCCCGGACCCTTTTTCTGAGTTTACACTCGGAGGCGTTGCGTCGCCCATCGAATGATGCGCTGGAGCGATGCCTCGCCATCGTCTTCAAGGTAGAGCACGTGATCGTCGTTCTTGAATTTCTCGAAGTACGTGTGGAGGAGGGTGAGGAACGATTCCGAATCCTCCTTTGCAAATACTGCGTCACGAACACTCCGCGTTCCCTGCGTCCTCCGCTTTTCAAGGTGCTGCAGGATCACCGTCACCGGAGGATTGAGTACCACCGCGTACGGACGAACATTCACGTTCCGAAGGACGAGGTCGAGCTTCCGAAATTCCTCCGCGGTGATCCATCCCACGTCCCGATAGGCGTTGATGTACGCTTCAGAATCGTACACGGTCCGATTCGTGACGATGCACGCGTCAGGGTGCTTCGCCGCTAGCGTTTCCGCGTACGACGCGATGAACATGCGGTGATACAACCGGATGAGGCACCGCTCGAAGGGCGAGAGCGAGGCAATGTTGGGGAAGTCGACGGTGAAGTCGATATCAAAATCGTTCTCGATAAAACGTCGGTCCATGACGGCGAGCCGCCTGCTCAGCGTGGATTTCCCGCCACCGTGCGGTCCAGAGATGAAAATCGAGCATGCCATAGCACATCTAAACTGGCCAAACTCCGAGTTCGGCCATCATCATCCTAGACAGCGCGCCCTCTCGTCGCGAAAGTATACTTCCGTTCCGTTGAAGGCGTAAGCATGGACGGCAGGCAGTGGTGTATATGCTTCGAGAGTTCGACAGTACGGGCCACGATTTCGCGCTCGCTGTTTGGGGTACGTCCGGGAACGCCCTGGATGTAGCCGGCATATTCCACTTCAAGTTGCTTCTGCGTTCGTCCGGAGCTCGTGCAGAATGTCACCGCGACGGCGTACACTCGCCCATCCCTCGTATCGAGCACGAAATCTTTGACGCGCGTCTTCACCATCTCGCCAACGCGCGCGGTTGGATCGAATCGAAACCGCTGCATCAACGCACGGAGATCGACCAATCGGTAGCTGTGGCGGACGAATCGATGTCGAAACCGATGGAGGTTCTTCGTAAACTCACTGCGGTCGATGAGCAGCGATTCCTCATTCTTGAAAATCGGCAATCCGCCTCGCACCATCACGCGGTGCCGCTTCACCTTCAGCATCCTCGCTCTCCGGTACGCGAAGTACGAGTACTCGTGATTGTTTCGCGCGAAGAATGAGACGCGCGTGACGAGTTTATCGCCACCCGCAATCCGTACGAGCAGGAAGCGCGATGGCACACGGAAGCATCGCTCAACATCCCGCAAACACGCCAACGCGCTCTTTCTCGTCGTGATCGAAAACTTCGTCTCGTACTCGAAGCGCTTCAACTCTTTGGTGAAGTCGTGATCCTCAATCTTGGCGATGACGGAACGGAGCCTCGCGGTATTCATCATCGGTTTCATAGTTTGGGAACGTGACGCATCTCCTCTCGACAAACCCAGTGAGGCTATTCGCATATCCGGCCGGATATGCGAATAGCCTCGTCCTTAAAACATCCTTCCGCCATTCGGCACCGATGATGTTGGTGCGAGGAGGACGACGGCGCCGTTCGCGTCAGGAAGCCCAAGCGTGAGAACTTCCGAAATGACTGGACCAATCTGTTTTGGAGGGAAGTTCACCACCGCGACCACCTGTTTGCCGATCAGCTCTGCTCGTGTGTCGTGCGCGGTGATCTGTACAGAAGACCTCTTCGTGCCGATCTCCGGCCCGAAATCAATCGTGAGCTTATACGCCGGTTTTCGTGCTTCGGGAAAGTCCTCTGCGGCGACAATCGTGCCGACTCGAACATCAATGCACTCGAAATCTTGGTAGGTAATCACCGACGAGCACCGCTTTTTACGAAGAGATCCGAATGCCTCGACGAATTGCTTATTTCTTGGAGATGCTTCGCGCTGTTGGAATGCATCTGGTGTGATCCACTGAAAGTCGTCGTGTTCAAAACTCAGCACCACGTCGTGCGTTACCGCCCGCGCGGTGTAGCCGATGGTAATCCAGAGCTCATTCCGATCGTTGTATCCAGAAATGACATCGAGCACGCTCAAATCCTGAATGCTGAGACCTGTTTCCTCCTGAATTTCTCGGAGCATGCCTGCCCGTGCGTCCTCTCCAGCATCAAGATCGCCGCCAGGTAGGTCCCAATGGAGAGGGCGGGATGGAGCAGTCTGTGAACGACGCAACGCCAAGATGCTTCCGTCATCACGGAAGAGAACGGCCTTCTGAGCAACCCTTGTTTGGTGATCAGGACGTTCCATGACATTTCTTATATTTCTTCCCGCTCCCGCATGGGCAGGGGTCGTTGCGACCTACCTTCTCGCCGCTCGCGTCGCGGGGTTTCGAGGGAGACGCGACGACCTCGGCATCAGCGAGGCGTTTTGGGGCTACAACCATCCGTTCCCTCTCCCCCTCTCGCTCCCCCTCCCTGCGGGAAGGGGAGAAATTGATCGAGGATTCCCCTCGCTTCATTTCCTTCTGCGCGCCGGAGAGTCGGATGCCGCGGCGTTCGAAGACGGAGCGGGCCTCCATGGCGGGTGCTGCATGGCAGAGCGCGCGGACGACGTCCTGCTGGATGAGCGCGAGGAGCTCGGTGAACAGTCGGTAGGCCTCGCGCTTGTACTCGACGAGTGGGTCGCGCTGGCCGTAGCCGCGGAGACCGATGCCGTGCCGAAGGTGATCAATCGCGTCGAGGTGCTCGATCCAGAGCTGATCAATGGCGCGGAGCACGACGGCACGGGTGAGCGCCGCGAACTGCTCGTCGTTGCCGATGCGGGTACGGAGATTGGAGATCGAGGCACGCGCAGCGGAGGCGAGTTGTTCGATGAGCGTCGTACGGGATTCCGCGGCAGACAATTTCCCTACTCCCTGTGCATGTGCGTGCGTCACCCCCTCCCGCTCCCCCTCAGAACGAGGGGGAGGGCTCGCATTCAAACCCCCTCTTGCTCCCCCTTTCTCAAAGGGGGAGAAAATATTTTTGAGTCCGTCGAGGTCCCAGGCTGATGCGTGCTCGCCGGGCGTGTATGCGGCGACGAGGCGCTCGGCTTCGCGCTCGACCATATCGTCCACGACCGCGGCGGGATCTGAACTCTCGAGCGCCTCGCGGCGTTTGCGGTAGATGACCTCGCGATGCTTGTTCAGGACGTCGTCGTAGTCGAGGAGGTGCTTACGAGTATCAAAATGATGGTGCTCGACCTTCCGCTGCGCGGCCTCGATCTGCTTCGAGACGAGCCGGTTCTCGATCGGGACATCATCCGGCACGCCAAGGCGCGTCATGATCCCCTTCAGGCGCTCGCCGCCGAAAATCCGCATGAGGTCGTCTTCGAGCGACACGAAGAACTGTGACGAACCAGGATCTCCCTGACGGCCGGACCGACCGCGGAGCTGGTTATCAATGCGCCGCGACTCGTGTCGTTCGGTCCCGATAACGTGGAGGCCCCCCACGTCGCGAACGTCGTTCGCTTCGCTCGGCGAGGCCGGATTTCCTCCGAGAATGATGTCGACGCCGCGGCCGGCCATGTTCGTCGCGAGTGTCACCGCACCGCGACGCCCGGCCTGCGCGATAATTTCCCCTTCCCGTTCGTGGTTCTTCGCATTGAGCATCTCGTGCGGTACACCCTCGCGTTCAAAGAGCAGGTGGAGCTGCTCGTTCTTCTCGATCGAAATGGTCCCGAGGAGCACCGGCTGCCCGCGCTCGTGCCGCTCCTTCACCTCTTGGACGACCGCAAGGGATTTCGCCTCCTCGGTCCGATAGATGCGATCGGCAGCATCCGCACGCACCATCGGCTTGTGCGTTGGGATCGACACGACCTCGAGCCCATAGATCTTCGCGAACTCCTCCGCCTCGGTCGCCGCGGTGCCGGTCATGCCGGCGAGCTTCTTGTAAAGGCGGAAGTAGTTCTGAAACGTGATGGTCGCGAGCGTCTGCGACTCCCGCTGGACCGCGACGCCCTCCTTCGCCTCGATTGCCTGGTGGAGCCCCTCGGAGTACCGACGGCCGTGCATGAGCCGACCGGTAAACTCGTCAACGATGATGACCTCCCCATCCTTGACGACGTACTCCTTGTCGCGCTGGTAGAGCGTGGACGCGCGGAGCGCCTGCTCGAGCTGGTGGACGAGCGCGGTGCCCTGGC
>CAZPCZ010000022.1:10602-18536 GCA_964585225.1 uncultured Gammaproteobacteria bacterium | reverse complement strand
GCCGCGGGTCCGACGCCGAGTCGCACGCATCCGCCGGAAACCGGGTGTCCAAGATGGTTCGCGCCTTCCTTCTTGCCGCTCCGCCACTCCGGGAGCTCGTGGATACCGAAGCGCCCGGGCGGCGCCCCGGGGCCAGTGAAGTTCATCCACTTCGGCATCCAGAGGTTCGCGCGCCGCGACCATGCGCGGTTGTTCTTCGATGCGATGCGGAACGTCCCTTTCGGCGTCGGCGTCGAACGCTTACCGGTCGAGACACGGTACTCCCCGAGCACGTACGGTCCGACCGCGTACTGGAGGAGTTGTTGCTTCCGATCAATCTCAATGCGCTTCCGTAACTTCACTGGCCGCGGGTCTCTCGGGTTATAGCCGTGTCGGATCTCCACCCCATCAGGGTACGAGTCGCCGTCGGTGTCGAGGTTCAACGGATCCGTCCCGTACTGCTCCTCGAGCGCATCGAGGATCCCATCACCGTCGGAATCGACATCGGAAGCTGCGAGGGCCGTGGGTATGGTGCAAAACACGAAGAGGAGGAGGAGGAGCGAGAGGAGGGACGCCGCTACGGTGACACGGATCCACATACACGTCCGCTCATGTCCTACTGCTCTGCTGCCGCCTGCTCTGCTGCCGCCCGAGGAACGCCGCCGCCTTCCGCAAAACGACGCGGCTGTTCTCGAAGTGGAGGTGGCGGAGCGCGTCCCGCGTCGTCGCCCACACGTACCCGCGGTGTTCATCGGAGACGCGCACCACCCAGGTCGATGACTCCGCGAGGTAGATGATCGCATCCTTCGTAATGAGCTTCCCCGCACGCTGGAAGTGAAACCGGTACCGCTCGCGAAACCCTCGGAGGAACCGAAGCCGTGTGAGCCCCGTCTCCTCGCGAATCTCACGCTCGGCGGTCACATGCTCGCGCTCCCCCGCCTCAACGTGCCCACGCGGGAACTCCCAGTATCCGCCCGGATACCGGAGCAGCAGGAAGTACAGCTCGCGTTTCTTCTCTTCCGCGAGCCGAAAGGCGATTGCACCGACCGAACGCTCGTAGGACATATCAAACTCCGAGCTACCGGGACAAGCCCCAAGACCATGGTAGCAGCACTCGGGGGCTTGGGCTGTTGACAGGGTCGCGGATTCCTGCTATGCTCGCAGCATCATCGTACGTTCCACGGCCGTCACGGCCCCCAACAAAGGAAAGGTGAAACGCACCATGGCGATCGACCGAGAGTTCATCATCGCCGCGCTGTCCGGGATGCTCCGGGAAGGGATTCCGGATGGCGAGTTCATCGACACGTACGGCGTGTCGTCGAGCGAGACGCGTCGCGCCGCCATCGTCGCGGTGCAGACGCTTATGCAGGGCGGCCAGCTCGGTGGGCCCGCCGCGGTCGTCCGTGTCCAGTCACTCGCCCAACGGTTCTCCTTCACCCGCGACGAACTCGCGAACATGGCGTGGGAGGTCCTGCGTGGAGCGATCGAGGACCCGGAAGCTGAACGCGAAATCGCGCACCACGTCACGAAATGGTTCCTCCGCGACCACTTGCCTCGCAAGATGGCGTTCCCGTACACGGGAGCCGTAGCGAGCTTCGAGCCGAAATCGCACCCCGGTGGCGCCGGCGATCTCCTCGGCGACCTCGTGTACCGCGATCCGACGTACACTCCGCACCGACCGCCGGAAGTCGTCCGGCTCCTCCGCTGCGCCGGAATCAACCTCTAGCGGCCCGACGCCGCTCGCACACCGACGCCCGCGACCTCGTGTCGCGGGCGTCATCCATTCTCGTGACAGACGTGTCTCCATTACGACCCTGTCCAAAACCGAGTTTTGGACATACGATCATCGACGCTCGACGATCAATTGGAGCCACGGGCGCTTCCCTGGCCGATGCTTCACGTACCGCAACTCCTCCCGTAGCCGAAATCCGGCTCGCTCAAGGAGCCGCACGCACTCCTCACGACCAAAGTACGTGAATGGTCGTTCGTACCGGTAGCCGTAATCCGCGTCTACTTTCACTTCCGATCCCCTCCCCTCTTTCACCGCAATGCACAGCAACCCGCGCCGCTTGAGGACACGACGGAACTCTCGCAATGCACATGGTACGTCTCGGCGCGGGAGGTGAAGCAGCGACGCCTTCGCGCAGACGCCGTCGAATGTTCTCGCGGTGAACGACAGCGAGCGCAGGTCGGCAACGACGAACCGCCCCCGAGGTACGTTCCGCTTCGCCAACGCGATGAGCTTCGGTGAGATATCGATCCCGGACACACGGAAGCCCGCCCCCGCGAACCGCCGGGCCTCCCACCCCGGACCGCACCCCGCATCGAGCACGCGGGCGCGCTTCGGGAGCAGCTGGATGAAGCGCTCGACCATCGCGAGGCTCCACGTGTCGTGCCGGTGGTCTTCGGCGTAGTCGCGAGCGATGCGGTCGTAGGTCGCGGCGAGAGTTTTCGTATCCATAGGCCTCCGCTTGGTCCAACGTGTCCAACATTCGATGTTGGACACCCCTCAGTCGATCTTCAACGCAGCGTCAGTGATGCGATCTTTAGCACGGCTCATCTCCACGAAGCGACGGTAGCGCTCGCCACGACCAGTTTGGCTGAGGATGATGTCGGGTTGCAGGAGTGCTCCCCATCGATTCGCTCTCACGTAGTCTTGGAAGCTCGACCACGGGTACTCGTGCTCGCGACCACGCCACCCTTCGAGCTCGCGTGGATTCCGATGGATGTAGGCGGAGCAGTAGAGGAGCTGATCGTCATCTTCGATGTGGACCGCCTGGAATGGTCCCTGGAACACGTGGCCGACTTGCTCGTACTTCGTGTTGAAGTACTTGGTGTAGCTGTTGAGCACCCGCTGCATATACTTCGAGGTGCCGTCCGCCTTGACCTCCCGGACGATGCAGTGAAAATGGTTCGGCATCAACACGAATGCAATGAGCTCGACCAGCCGTTCGCTCACATCCGGGATGTCCAACATCGAATGTTGGACAAATTGTTTCACGATTCGACTGAGTTGGGTAACCTGATCCGGTTGCTGGAAGAGCAGCAACGAAAGGAGGAGACGGGCTCGATCACTGTTGTTCCGGAAGATGTCCTGCTTTCGATTCCCACGGTTGTAGACGTGGTAGTACTCGTCGGGAGCAAACGTAGCCGTGGCCATACGCGTAGCGTCTCCTAATCCCCTTTACTGATGATCACACTGCGAGCAAGAGTTGTCCAACATCGAATGTTGGACAACTCTGGGGTGCGCTCACCGCCGCTCGTACCGTAGCCAACGCTCGAACTTTGCCCACGGAATCGCGTTCACGACGTCGCTCTTCTCGATCCACCCGCGGCGTGCCTGGGAGATACCATAGCGGAACTCGAACCCCTGCGGGTCGTGGCTGTCGGAGTTGATGCAGAGCTTCACCCCCGCGTCCTTCGCCTGGCGGCAGCGAACATCATCGAGGTCGAGCCGCATCCACGACGCGTTGAGTTCGAAGGCGATGCCCCGCTGTTTCGCATTTTTGAATAGCGTGTCCCAGTCAAACTCCATCCCCCCGCGTTCTCCGATGAGCCGCGTCGTCGGGTGACCGATGCAGCGGAGGTACGGATTCTCCATGGCCTTGAGTAGTCGCTTCGTTGCTTGTTCCTTCGTCTGCTTGAAGTTGAGGTGGATGGACCCGATGACCCAGTCGAGCTGCTTCAGCTCCTCGTCGCTCAAGTACAGCGACCCGTCCGCAAGGACGTCCACCTCCGCACCGGCAAGTACGTGGATCCCCTGCACCTTCTTCGCCGCCGCCCGCACCCGCTTCACGTACTCGGCGACACCGCGTCCTCGTCCTTGTCCTTGTCCTCGTTCGGTCTTGATCCCCCTGACCATTCCCATCACCGACGCATGATCCGTGATCGCGAGGTACTGGAGCCCGGCGCGTTTCGCGGCTGCGATCATCTCCTCCATGGAGTCGCTACCATCGGAGAAATCTGAGTGCACATGGAGGTCGCCACGAATGTCTCGATCCTCGATGAGATGTGGAAGCTTGCCCGCGAGTGCGGCCTCCACCTCGCCGGTATCCTCGCGGATCTCCGGCGGGATGTATGGGAGCCCGATCGCGCGGAACACATCCTCCTCCGTGCGACACGCGACGAGCTTCCCTTTCTTTTCCTTTGTTCCGCGATGCACTCCGTATTCATTGATCGTCAGCCCCTTCGTGATTGCCATGGTTCGCGTTCGAATGTTGTGCGTCTTGGATCCAGTAAAATAGTACAGCGCAGCGCCGAAGACGTTCGGGTCGAGCACACGGAGGTCCGCTTCGATGCCGGCCTTCAGGAACACGTTCGCCTTCGTCAGCCCCTTCGCAATGACGCGATCAATGATGGGCGATGCGCAGAAGAGATCCATGACGCGTTTTGGATGCTCGCTCGTCACGAGGAGGTCAATGTCGCCGATTGTCTCCTTGCGTCGCCGGATCGAGCCGGCGATCTCCACGCGATCGCAGAGCTTCGAACGCTCGAGTGTGCGCACAAGCGCCTCCGCGAGCGGGAGCGCTTTCCCGATCGGCATCCGCTCCCCAAACTTCCGCAGCATGTCAATGGCCTGCAGGATGTTCGTGACGCTCTGTAGGCCCCACCCGCGCACCTTCGCGAGTTTGCCAGACCGGCAGAGTCGCTCGAGGTCGCGGAGCGAACGAACGCGGAACTCGTCCCACACGAACTTCGTACGTTTCGGGCCCATCCCTTCCACCTCCATAACCTCCAAGAGTCCCTTCGGAACCTTCCGTTTGAGGTTTTCGTAGAACTTCAGCCTGCCGGTGTCCGTGAGCTCCGCAATTTTCGCGGCGAGATCCTCGCCGATGCCTGGAACCTCCCGCAACCCCTTCACCCCGTTCGCCTGATAGACATCGGCGAGATCCTTCGGCAGTCCCTCAATGGTCACCGCGGCGCGCTCGTATGCGCGGATACGAAACGGGTTCTCGCCCTGGATGGCAAGAATCTCCGCGATGGACTGGAAGACGCGGGCAACTTCCGTATTCGTCATACCCGGTAGAGATAGATTGGCGCGCGGCCCTCTGCGCGGTCCACCGCGACCGGCTCCCAACCGGGGAACGGCCAGACGAACGCGACGACGCGCGCGCCCGGACGAAGCTCCCGACGGAGCTTCTTCGCAAGTTTCGCGTGGGTCTCGGGGAGGAGGTACGCATACACGAGGTCGCACGCCGAGAGGTTGGTGTGCCAGAAGTCGCCGTATCGGATACGTGCGTCTGGGTGGTGTCGGAAGCGCCACCGCGCGCGGAGCCACGGGATGATGGCGAGCTCCCACCCGCGTATCCGGCACCCGGTGGCCGCGAACGCATCGAGCACGCCTCCGTCCCCACACCCGACGTCCGCGACGACCATGCCTGGCTGGACGTTTGCGAGCGCGACCGCGCGACCGACGTCAATACGGCGCGTCGGCACCCACGGCGCCCCGCGCAACGCCCCCCACGCGAACGTCCCGAGGACGACGAGCGTGACGAGGATGAGTGCAAGGTTGAGGAGGAGGATGGTGATCTCCATGTGATTCCATTATAGCAGAAAACGAAACGCGGCCCCGAAAGAACGAGGCCGCGCGAGTCAGAACTTCTTGAAGAATTCGACTGCGCCCTTCGCGGCCTCGTGACCGCCGGTCACGGCCATGAGTCCGAAGAGCGTGAGCGCGAGCAGACACGCGGTGCCGAGTACCGCCGTGAGCTGCTGCACCGACATCCCCCGCGCCTCGGGCGGCCGAGCGTGCAGGTGATGCGCCGCAAACTCTCCGAGTGCACGATCGTTCACAGCGAGGATGACGAGGAGATCGGCGGTGGCCATGGCCCAGTTCCGCCGGGCCGTCTTCCGTAGACGCGTGCGGTACCGCTCCGGCCCCTCCTCCACCTTGTACTGTTCGTCCTCTCGGTAGTACTCGTCCTCGAGCGCGATGTGGGAGACGCCGAAGTCTCGCATCCCTTCTTCTTCGAACGGCTCCGCGGTGAAGAAGACGATGGCAACGAGCGTTGCGGAGTCCAGTCGGTCGCCTTCTGAGAAACGCTGACGATGGCAGAGCGGCCCCGACTGCACGCCTCGCTGTTCGGCGAGTGCGGCGGCCCGATCGCGGAGCCGCGATGTGAGCTCGCTTGCCCGACGCACGATTGCGCGGAGGCTCTCGACGAGACGATCGAGCCGTTGCAGCTCGTCTTCCGGCAGCTGGGTGGCTCCCGGAAGGTACGTCACCACCCGACTCGGGTTTCTCATCACCTCGTACAGGTGCAGGGACCAGCTGTATCCGTACCGCTTTCGCCATCGCTTCTCGAGCGCGGCGAACGCCGTGATCGAACGTCCGAACTGTTTCCGGAGCGCTCGGAGCTCATCGAGGTCCGCTCGCCAATCCGGATCCTTTCGAAACCGTTGGATCGCGAGCTGCACGCGGTCGAACCCGGCATCGCGGGGGAGACCGAGCAGCTCCGCGAGCCCCCGGACCGCCTGGTCCATGATTGGGTAATCGTCCGCCCAATCGTCGGAGCCCCTTCGCTGCGCTCGCCGCCGCTCCCGTTCGTCGCCGATCCCCGCGAGTCCGAGGATTGCGAAGAGCCAGTACCCCTGCCACATACAGAGCGCGGCAGCGATGGCACCGACGACGAGCATGGTGACCGTGCCGGCGCGTCCATGCACCGACTGCATGATGGACCGCAGAACGCGCCCGCCATCGAGCGGGTAGAGTGGGATGAG
This sequence comes from uncultured Gammaproteobacteria bacterium, assembly GCA_964585225.1. Taxonomy (GTDB): domain Bacteria; phylum Patescibacteriota; class Patescibacteriia; order JACPHY01; family JACPHY01; genus CAZPCZ01. The sequence continues at coordinate 11,837 of CAZPCZ010000022.1, read as the reverse complement.
GTTCAGGAGGTTCACGAACGCCATCCAGCACGCCGCGACGCCGAACACCGGCTCGCCGGTCGCATGGAAGATCGCGTACGCGACCGCTGCGGTGAAGAGCCCCCAGATCGGCCCCAGGAGCGCGACGTACCCCTCGGCGTACGCAGAGGGGAACGCGCTGTCCGGAACCGCAGCACCGCCGAAGAACGGGATGAAGTAGAACCCGCGGGTCGCCATACCCACTCGACGCATCGCCCAGACGTGTCCTGACTCATGGATGCCAAGACAGAGCATGATGGTCACCGCGAACCGCCAATCCCAGAGGATGGAGTACGCACCGAACGATGCGGCACTAAGCGCGAGCTTCGTGCCGCCCACGCCCTTGATGAGCTTCACGAGAACCGTGCCGAGTTTCGCGAGGATCGCGATGAACGGCTTGCCGATCTTGATGAGCAGGGTGAGAAGTCCCACGTACGATGTGCGCACCGAGCGCCTCCTTTTCGGTTGGGAACGAACGCCCCCACCGTAACGGAACAGCACCGACATGTCAAACGCCAGCCGGTCCGAGGTTCGTCGGACCGGCTGTCCTGATTCACTGATCCCTGATTACTGATGTCACTGTACCACTACCGAATACTCCGGTGACCAGTAGTTCTTTCCGTCAATGATCGCGTGGGCGCGGTAGTACTGAGTCCCTGCAGTCGTGAATGTGATCGCGCTCGAGAACGTGCGCGGAAGTGCGAAACTCCCTTGCGCGTAGTCCGGCAGGAGATTTGGGTATCCCGCGGCACCCGGTGCAACCTCGGTACCGAGCTCACCGCTCGTGGAGCTCGTCCCCCAATGCACCGCGGTGTGTGTCGCGGTGGCTCCAACCGGTGCACGCACCTCCCACGTCAATGTCGTTGGCGCGCCAACGCGTGCGCTTGCTGACGACGACTGGACCACGACCGATGTACCGACGATCGCTTGCGTCGGCTCCTCCCGCGTCCCCGCCCACGTGATGAGCGCAATGAGCACGACGACGACCGCCCCCCCGAGCCACCAATTCCGCGCAGATTTGGCCATACCTGTAAAAATGTTGTATCACCGATGTAATCGCCGCTCCGCTCCGCGGGTAGGATTCCCCGCCAGAGGCGGGTGCGCCTTGGGCGCAGAACCTACAACCGACCCCCGACGGTCCATCGGAGCGTCGGGGCTACCGATCGCCGCTCCGCTCCGCGGGTAGGATTCCCCGCCAGAGGCGGGTGCGCCTTGGG
>CAZPCZ010000022.1:0-10502 GCA_964585225.1 uncultured Gammaproteobacteria bacterium | reverse complement strand
GGTCCATCGGAGCGTCGGGGCTACCGATCGCCGCTCCGCTCCGCGGGTAGGATTCGAACCTACAACCAATGCCTTAACAGGGCACTGCTCTACCGTTGAGCTACCGCGGAGCGGAGCGGCGATCCACGCTGCAACCATACCCGTGCTTCAGTAATCCTTCAACTTCTCCACCTGCTGCATCGTCTGGATGCGCTCGAGCGCCTTTGCCTCGATCTGGCGGATGCGCTCACGTGTGACGTCGAACTCGCGGCCGACCTCCTCGAGCGTGTGCGGGACGCCGTCGGTGAGCCCGAACCGCATGTCGAGGATCTTCTGCTCGCGCGGTCCGAGCTCCTTGATGATGTTCTTCACGTAATCGCGCAGGAGCTGGAGCGCCGCCGCGCGGTCCGGCGTCACCGTCCGCATGTCCTCGATGAAATCCTGGAGCGTCGAATCCTCATCACTCTCGCCGACCGAGGTCTCGAGCGACACGGTGTCCTGCGAGATCTTGATGATGTGATTCACCTTCTCGATCGCCTCGCCCATCTCCGAAGCGATCTCCTCCGGCATCGGCTCGCGTCCGAGGTCCTGGATGAGCTGGCGCTCGATGGACTGGAACTTGTTGATCGTCTCGACCATGTGCACCGGGATGCGGATAGTCCGGGACTGGTCGGCGAGCGCGCGGGTGATTGCCTGTCGAATCCACCACGTCGCGTACGTCGAGAACTTGTACCCCTTCTTGTAGTCGAACTTCTCGACCGCGCGGAAGAGCCCGATGTTCCCCTCCTGGATGAGATCGAGGAGCGAGAGTTGCTTCCCGACGAACTTCTTCGCGATCGAGACGACGAGCCGGAGGTTCGCCTCGATGAGCTTCTTCGCGGCCTCGCGATCCGCACGGTCCTTCCGCTTCGCGAGGATGATCTCCTCCTTCGGCGTGAGCAGCGGCACTCGGCCAATCTCGCGGAGGTACATCTGGATGGAGTCTGCGGTGAGGTGCTCAGCGATCTCCGTCGGTTTCTCTCGCGATTTCCCCTCCTTCGATTTCCCGAGCGCCTGCTGGAGCTCCGCGCGCTTCCCGAGCACGCCTTCGCCGGTCTCGACGACCTGGATGCCGAGGCGCGTGAGCTCGTCGAGGAAGTCCTCGAACACCGTGATGTGCTCCTCGAGCTCGCCGAATGCGTAGAGGAGCTCCGTCTCGGTGACGAAGTTTCGCGTCTTCCCCTTCTGCGTGAGCAGTGCCATCGCCGCGAGCGGCGGTTCGACCGGCGGGGCTTTCGGCAATGGCTTGGCGACGAACGCAGCCGACCTCCGACCGGCCGGTCGTCGGAATGGTCGCTTCGCCGTTGAGGATTTCCTTCCTACGCGTTTCGTCGCCATAGCAAGCGGGTACGCGCGACAGAAACCGAACAGCACTCCCGGTGCCGTTCGTCCGTGAGCGAAGTCCTACGAGTTGAGCGTGGCGAGTTCCTGCGTCAGAGCGTGGAATGTCCGCTCGAGCGCGGTGACCTCCCCCGCGGGAGCCGCGTGACCGGTCGATCGCTCCAGTACCTTCAACTGGTGCGCGAGACGTCGGAGCTCGGTGGTGATGTGATGGCGGCGGAGCGCATGAGCGCAGTGGGCGATCTCCTGGACAATCGCCTCATCTGGCAGCTCAGCGAACTCACGGTCCGCGAGGAGCTCCAAGCGGTCAACGAAGCCATCCACGGGCGTTGTGGTGGACTGTCCTCTAGTGTACCCGGCGCACATCGCCTCGTACAACTGTCGGTGTGACTCCGGGATCGCCGATACCGGGACCGACGTCATCGTCGTCGCCGCATCCTTCGGGAACCGGAGACAGAGTGCGAGAAATCGTTCACTCAAACGCGCAAGTGGGTCGCTTGGAGCATCGGGTGCGGTGACCGTCGAGGGCGATGCGGGGGGCGCGCTCCGCGGCGTACTTCGGGCAACCGACTCGAGCACTGCGGATTCGGGGACGCCGATCACCTCCGCACTCCGACGAACCCACGCGGCACGCTCGATCGGATCGGCGACATGCACGAGGTGCTGGACGATGAGGCGTCCTGCATCGCGCTGGGCGATTGGCTCTCTGAGATCATATCGCTCTCGGATGCGGTCGAGAAAATGGTCGAGGACGGGAATGGGGCTGGCGACCGCCCGCCGCCACGCCTCCGCATCCTTCCGAATGCACTCGTCGGCGTCCTTCGCGATGGACTTCCCGTCCGACCCGACCGGCATGCGGATGACCCGCACGTCGAAGCCGGTATCGAGCGCTACGTCAATGCTCCGCGCTGCCGCACCCTCACCGGCGGGATCCGCGTCGAACGCGAGGTGGAGGCGCGTCGTATACCGCTTGAGGAGCCGGAGCTGCTCCGGAGTCAACGCGGTCCCGGACACCGCGACGGTGTGTTCCACGCCATGCTCGTGACATGCGATGACATCCATCTGCCCTTCGACGAGCACGGCGAATCCTTCCTTCCGGATCGCATCGCGTGCGAACCAGAGGCCGTAGAGGATCGCACCTTTCTTGTAGAGCGCGGTTTCCGGCGTGTTCACGTACTTCGCGACGGTTTCCCCTACGGGGCCGCTCGTCTTCCCACCTTCCAAAATCCGTCCGGTGAACCCCACCACGCGCCCCATCGCATCGTGAATCGGGAATATGAGGCGATGCCGAAACCGATCGTAGCAACCAGACTTGAGGTCTGAGGTCTGAGGTCTGAGGTGTCGCTCATGGCTCACGGCTCCTGCCTCACGCCTGGCGATCGCCAATCCCGCCTCAACAATTTCCTGTGCCGTGAACCCCCGCTGAACCAAAAATGTGCTCAACGTATCCCACGCGTCCGGTGCGTACCCGAGTTGGAATCGTTCAACCGTCTCCGCCGCGATGCCCCGCTTCGCGACGTACGCGCGAGCGGTTTCCCCGACTGTAGACTTCGTGAGCTGGTGGTGGAACCACTTCGCGGCAAGCTCGAGCACGCCGAGCGATCGGGTCTTCCTCCCTTCAAGTCTCGGATCACGCGCTTCGAGCTTCACCCCTGCGCGCTCCGCGAGGAGTCGGAGTGCCTCTCCAAATTCGAGCCCCTCGCGCTCTTGCACGAACGTGAAGAGATCGCCCCCTTTCGAACATCCAAAACAGTGGTACACCTGCTTCGCACGGTTCACCATGAACGACGGCGTCTTCTCGTTGTGGAACGGACAGCACGCCTTCAGGCTGGACCCCGCCGGCTTGAGCTGGACCCCCTGCTCGCGGAGGTAGTCCGCGAGATCGATCTTGGACTTGATGTCTTCAACGGTGCTCATACTTCGTCATTCCGATGTCACGCCGAGGAATCTCGCAATGATACGTTCACTCCCGCCGCAAATTCAGGCACGCCGAGTTGATGCAGTAGCGTTTTCCGCCACGATCCTTCGGACCATCGTCGAACACGTGGCCGAGGTGCGCACCGCACCTCGCACAGCGCACCTCCGTCCGACGCATACCGTGGCCCGTATCCCCGACGAGTGTCACGCGCTCACGGTTCGCGGGGTCGGTGAAACTCGGCCAGCCCGTCCCGGAATCGAACTTCGCATCGGATGAGAACAGCTCCGCCCCGCATGCCGCGCACGCGTACATGCCGACCTCATGGGCATCCCAGTACTTCCCGGTGAACGGTGCCTCGGTACCGTCCTCCCACATGATACGCCGCTGTTCATCCGTGAGGGGACGACCATCCGCACCATGCGTGTGAGGGTCGCGAGCGGAGGGATTCATATCAGTCGAGTTTCTGCATCACCGCTCGTACGCGATCCATACATCCCGCGAGATCGGACACAATGGCGTGTTCCGATAGGCGCACCACCGTCCAGCCGAGACGTCGGAGGAACGCGTCTTTGCTGCGGTCCCGCGCCCGCTGGCTCGGGCTGCGGTGCGAGGCACGGTTGTCACACTCGATTGCGATCGCCCCGCGCCTGCACCGCACCGCGAAATCCAACCGGCATCGCCGCCTCCCGTCGCTGATCACCGGCTGCGCGATGGCCTCGACTCCTGCGCGTCGTAATCCATCATCCACCATCTGCTCAATCGGCGCGACCTCGTACAGCTGCAGCAGATCATGAGCCGTCCGCAGGCGGTGGAGCGTCGTGAACCCGAAGGTCACGCGTCGAGGGATGATGTTCCGAATGGAATGACGTAAGACGTGTAGTTTCCCGACGCGAATGCAAACGTACGGCTCACGCGCCCGCGGGTGCTCCGGCTCCCGTGGCAATAATCGGATCCTCCGATTAATCTGACGTCCAAGCACGCGCGCGTAGTAACGAATGCATTTTCCGCGTCTCCCAAACACAGCGGGTTGGTAGAACGCGAGGTACGTGTATCGCCGAGACGGCGCGTACCGCATCGGGATTCGGTACCATCGCTCGGTGCGTAAGAGCTCAAGGTCCCGCTGGTTCTTCAACACGCCCACGAACACGATCGACTCCCGTTCTTGCACCCGCTGCATGCTAGGTTGTGCTTGCTAGCTGAAGAGCCGCCCCCAGAACCCCCGTTTCTCTTCCGGCGGTTTCGGCGCAGTCGAAAATGACGACGTGGCAAGCGCGCGAAGCCGTATCACCTCCTCCTCGACGAGCGACCCGCTGTATTCCCCGCTGTGCGCAGCGTTCCTCCCATACGTCGGCGCCTTCTGATCCACGTGGAGGTTGATCTGGAGCATTCGCCGACTCTCGACTCTCGACTCTCGACTCTCGACTTCGGTGACGTACGCGTGGTACCTCGGGAACATCCCACCACCAACGCGACGCACGAACGCGATCTCCCCGCCCGACTCCTTCTGCAGCCCGTACCCCGCGCGCCGCATGAACGTCAGCGCGGTGTCGTTCGTGGTGATGGCTATTCTCATACTAGTGGGCGGGGCGGCTACAGTTGAAATCCGTATACCGGATTCACGTCTGGTACGTATTCGAAGGAGACGACGTTCGCTTCGCGCGTACCGATATCGCCCGCGAGTTTTTCCAGTACCGCGCGATCTTTGAGAGTAGCGCTCATTTTCACCTCGTATGCCGATCGCTCATCCGTGATGAAATCAATCTCCTCGCCGCTCTTTCGTTGGTAGTAGTGCACGCGTTTGCATCGCAGACGGAGCTGGTGGTACACGGCATTCTCGAATACTGAACCGAATGCAACCTTCCCGAATTGCTGCACGAGTCCGCTGTCAATGCAGTACACTTTTTGCGCCTTCCGAATTTCTACGTCGGGACTCTTGGAGAACGGACGGATGAACTGGAACATGTACGTCGCCTCAAGAAAGGCGAGATAGTCCTTCACCGTCGGTCGAGTGATCTTCAGCTCTGATGCGAGCCTCTGTTCTTCGACCCTGTTCCCGACGCGCTGCAGGAGGAGGAAGATGAGATCACGAACCGCCTGATTGTTTTGAAAGTCACCGAAGGCGAGGACGTCCTTCTGATAGTACGACGTGAGAATATCATCGAGCGCTCTCTGCTTTTCTTCATGCGATTCCTTCACGATGACGCCCGGGAAGCCGCCGAACTCAACGTACTCCCGATACCACTTCGTGAAGTGACTATGGAGTCCTGCATTCCCCACCACCTCCGGAATGCGATCGGGAACACCCTTCAGTGCGAGGAATTCCGAAAAATCGAACGGGAAGAGCTCGAAAATGACTTTCCGCCCCGCGAGTGATTGTGTGAACGTGTTCTTGACGTAGAAACTCGCGGATCCCGTGAGAAAAAACTTCACGTCGCGGTGATCGGCGAGGTACTTGACGACCGATGGGATCGCGGCCACGTACTGCACTTCGTCGAGGAACACGAATGCACGCTCGGTCGAACGGAGGCCGAGCTTCTCGAAGGTATACCAAATGGCATCGTAGTTTTCCTCGTCGAAGTACCGCTGGCTCGCGGGATTTTCGAGATCAAGGAAAAGGATGTTGGAGATGTTGTGCTGCTCCCGGAGTTCCGCTTGCACCTGCTCCATGAGCGTCGTTTTCCCAACGCGACGCATACCCGTGACCACGACGGCCTCAGGAGAGGTGAGGTACTTTCGGATCTCCTGCATCAATTTCCGCTCAACCACCTGCATGCGATTCCATCATACATCAAGTCATACTTTTTGTAAAGTCCAGTATACGTTTGGTAAAACGTGATCTATTTTACCTGCGTTGAGCGCAGAAAATTGATACCGATCCACTGTGCCTGTGATGCCTGCTCCCATCGAGTCGTTGCCGTGCATCCGCGATGCTCTCCACCACGCACTTCGCTTCGAATTCATTCCGCATAACCGTTACGGTTCCAAAAACTCCCGCCGAATCGTATCTAGGACATCTCGCTCCTCAACCCACGATCGGAGTTGCGCCATTTTTTGCAATTGTTCAACATGCCTGCGCTCGATACCGAGCACCTCCTCTGCGATCGTGGAAACACGAACGGGATCACTCCCCTCCGCAGCGATACGCTCCGCGAGTACCCGAAGTTGCGGCTCCACCTGCTTCCACCGTTTCGCGTCAGCGGCGAGGAACGGCTCCTGACGGAACGCTTCGAGCACCTCTTCCGCGGATGATCCACGATGCAGGCGCTCGGCAACGTGAACGAGAAGTTCTTTCGTTTTCGAACGTCGGTTCTCGAGATCGCGCTCGAACACCACAGCGATACCATCCACATCATCCGACGTGAGCCCCCCAGACTTCGCGAGCTTCTCGAGATCGGTTCGATCGTATGACCTCGTCTGGTGGAGCTTGTAGTACGCCACCTTCGCGGGGTGCGATCGCTGGATGGTGCGACCATGAAACTCCGTCGGGATCCCCATGCACCACTCCGAAGGAATGGGCGACCCGAGCTCACCAACCCCGCGCACGCGTCCATCGGGCAGGTGCTCCATGAGATGCACATCAATAAAATTCAGTGGCGCATCCTCCCGTACCTTCCCGTGCGCATCGATCGCCGCGAGCGTCACATGGTCTCCGGCGCGCCGCACCGCATCCGCGCCGACACGCCGTAGTACACGCGCGCTCTTCGGATCGTTGGGATCTTTGAGCTTGGAGAGAAAAAAACCGTAGCCGCGCGAACGAAGCATCGGTTCGAGCGCATCGAGGTCGTCCGCATCAATCGAAATGTCTACGTCCTTGTGAACGCCGATATAATCGCCGACGAGCAACGAAATGTTCGTAGCCCCGTCGAGGTGCCACCGCGCCGTCGCACCCGCGAAGAGGTCGCCGAGCGCCTCGAGCCGCGCATCCATCTCCGCGCGCTCCGCATCATCCGGCTTCTTCCGCTCATCTCTCTCATCAATCTGAGCGAGGAAATCATCAAACGGATCGCGCTCCTGCGCCCAGAGCTCGTGCGGACCTTCGGGCTCAGGAGCGACCGGTGTCTCGGCGGGCGGAGGAACCCGTTCTCCGTCTGGTCGCTCAGGCGGTTGATCGGCATTGGTCATACTGACAGCGCTCATCGCTGCATCACATACCGGTGGAGCTTCGGCGCGCCGACCGTATCATCTCTTTCATCCACCGTCCACCCCTCCATCGGCCACACGTAGAGGATGATGCGCGTGCCCGAGCGGCATTCCAGCTCAATCTTCGCCTTCAGCTTCGTGTACACCTTCGGCATGAGGAAACAGTATACGACGTCGGCGTCCGAAAGATTGACGTTCCAAAAATCGTTGTACCGAACGGACCCGCGCCGACCGACACGAAGCTTCGCGAGGACGTACGGGAGGAGTGAGCACTCGAAGCCGGTCGCGATCGCGCCCGCATCCGCGGCGGCGCGCACGAGCCGCCCGTCACCACAACCGAGATCGTAGAACCGATCCCCTTGCTTGAGCCGCGCGAGCTTGAGGAACCGCTCGACATCACGACGCCATGTCGGAACCCACGGCGCCCCGCGGACACCTGCGTACGCGAAGGTGGCAAGGATTGGGAGCAAGATGATGACGAACCATTCCATAGTTGTAGGGGCGGGGTTACATCCCCGCCCGCGGGCGGCCACGTAGGGCCGCCCCTACGGAACGACGATCATGACTTTCTGGGAGGTATCCGGTGCGCTGCGCGCGATGTCCCAGTCCCCTATCGCGCCGTAGAGGTCGTCGTACGTGAACCGGAACCCCGCGCCCTTCGTGTTCGTCCCGACATCGTTCGTGATGAACTCCTTTGTACGGTCATCGTACCCGATGATGACGAGCATGTGGTAGAGCGGGCCGGGCGGGCGGTAGTACGGGCTCGAGAGCTCGCGCCCGGCAGCGGGGACGATGACCGGTCGCCCGGCATCGAGCTCCCGTTTGATATCCGCGATGGTTACATTCCGAACAACTCGCGTGTTCGCATGTCCGAACAGCTCACGCAACACGCGTGCGGTCTCATCGGCGGTCGTATTATCCCACATCCGCAAGTGCTCGGTCTCCCATGCTCGGATGTCTTTGAGCGAACGATCGAGTTCATCCGCAGGTGGCGTCCGCTTCCCCTGCTTCCAGAGATGTAAGGTGAACACAGACGCTTCCTCGCAGAGTTCCTTGTATGGGAGGTCCCAAACACGAAATGGGGCTTGGGAAACAAACGGAACGGAAAGAGTGATGAGTGAAGAGGGAAGAGTGCTGAGTGGTTCATCCTCTTGTTTCTCCCCCTCCATCTCGGATGGGGAGAAACTATTCTTTTCCCCACCTCCCTCTGGGAGGGGCCTCCGGCCTGGAGCTTCGGGCCCGGAAGGGGGCGTGGGGGGAAGGGCGTCCCCTGATTCACTGATCCCTGATGCACTCGTCACGGCCGGCGTCTCCGCGATATGTGCCTCGCGTCGAATCCATCCCAGCACAATGATGGCGCCGAGTACGGCGCCGATGACAAAACGACCACTCCACGTTCGAAGCCAACGCATAGCGGATGCGCATTCGGTCACCCAGCGAGTCCGGCGAGCTTGAGCACCGCGTCGCGGGCCTCCGGGAGCTCGGTCGTCCCGTCACTTCCCGCGAAGTGCCCGCGATCCTTGAGGATGACGACCTTCGCCCCGAGGAACCGCTTGAACGTGTCCGCGTGGCTGAGCGGGACGTACTTGTCGTTCGTCGAGTGAATCGCAACGAACCCATCCGCATGGGTGACGATACGATCCCAATTGATCGGGGTCGTGAAGTAGTTCTTCAGATCTTCGAATCCGAGATTGTCCGTGAACCCCGCCACGAGCACCACACCGCCGACCTTCGTTCCCGTTGGCAGTCCTTCCAGGTACCGAAGGATCGTGATACATCCAGCCGAATGACCGACGAGGTACGTGTCCTCGTCCGGCGTGCCGACGACTCCCGCGAGCTGTGGCACCCATTTCTCCTGCTGCGGAGCATCCGCGGGTTCCATCACGGGAACAATCACCACGAACCCTTGCGCCTCCATCTCCTGCTTGAACGTCGGAAACCACCCCTCCTCGGGGTACCCGTCCCAACCGTGAACGAGGATGACGCGACGCATACAACAGATGTTCACCGACCCTTCCTCCTCCCCTCCCGCACGAGCGCATCCCGAAGCAGCACCGACTGTGCGGCGAAGGCGTCGCGCACCGCAGCCGCAGGGAACTTCAGCTGCACGACCTCCTGCGTGAGGAGGCGCATGAGGTGGAGGTGGAGGAAGTCGCTCCGCCGCTTCAGGTGCTGGTAGGTCGGGTGGTCCTCGTTGATGTAGATGAGGTTCCCCTCCGCCAGCGACTCGGGCCCATCTGCCCCGAGGTGCGTGAACGCGACGGTGACGCCGAGTTTCGCGATGCGCAGGCTGCGCGTCACGGAGGTCGGCGGGGAGCCGGCACCCGGGCGGCGTACCGCTGCGTCCGATGGTTCCGGTGACTGCGATCCGGTAGGCGACGGTGTCGCCGACCCGCCACCCATGTCCGGGGAAAAGACTTCAGGTGTCTTTTTTGGTGCGTGCTCCTCCGGGATCGTGTCCGCCATCACCGTCCCATTCCGAACCTGCGCGCGCGCCGCGACCGACCGGCCGGACGGCACGAGCTCCGGGTGACACTTCAGCGCTCGTCGCAGCTCCTCGACCGCCTCGCGGAGCTCGTATCGGAGCTTCTCCTCCTCGCGCTTGTCCCGCTCGATCGCGATCCCCTGGAGGATGCGCTCGAGCGCGGTGCGGACGATCTTCCAGAACAAGAGGAATACGGGGTCGTCGCGAACGAAGTCGGTCCGCGGCGCGATCACCGGCAGGAACTCCGCTTCGACGCTGCCCGTGAGTCGCCGAAAGAGCGACGGGTACGCACTGTCGAGGCCGAACGCTTCCCGTCGGATGAGCACACCGCGAACACGGCACTCGACGCCGGGCACCTCGACGTCACGCGGGTTCGCCGCGATGACGAACTCACCTTCAATCACCCCGTGGTACGTCAGTTGTTTGAATGGAATGATCCGACCGGGGACCGCTCGCGTACTCAGTCGTTTCCCGTTCACGAACACGGTGAACTTCTTCGCGCGCAGCGGCACGGACTCGCGGAGGAACCGCTCGACCGCCGGCACGCTGAACTGACGACGGAGCCCCTCGAGCCGCACCGTCGTGCCAGTCGGGGCGTCG
>CAZPCZ010000021.1:0-18986 GCA_964585225.1 uncultured Gammaproteobacteria bacterium | reverse complement strand
TCGAGCGGCTGCTCGCACGTCACGCGCGACGCCGCGCGACGGACGACGCGTCGACGACAGCGGCCGCGAGCTAGCTGCCCGCACCGCCGATTCGCAAAGGACCCCGCTCTCACGAGCGGGGTCTTCCAATACGCCACTCCGTTTCTCCTCCTCTCAGAGAGGGGGAGCGAGAGGGGGTGAAAGGAACCCACGGACGAGTCGTTCTGCTTGCGTTCCAGTGCGCACCCAATGGATCCGTTCATCCCGCTTGAACCACATGAGCTGGTGCCGCGCATACCGATGGTTCGCAAACATGATGCGTTGCTGGAGTCCCCGAAGGGACCTCCCCCTATTTTCACGGCCGCTGAAATAGGGGGAGGTTCCGGAGACGCTCTGCCGCTGCTGATCTCGGAGCCATTCAACGACGTCGCGATAAATGATGCCACGGAGCGGCTCGATGTCCGGGCCGTGGCGCGCGAGGAGGCGCCACACCTCATCGACGAGTCCGTCGCGGAACATCGTGCGGATGCGGCGATTAATCCGACGGTAGAGCGCCGTGCGCGTGCGCTGGATGCCGATCTCGAGGACATCGAACTTTGGTTCCCCCTTTGTCCGCAGCGCGGAAAACGGATGCCCGGTGAAGACGCACACCTCGAGCGCGCGAATGACGCGGCGTTTGTTTTTGCGATCGATCGTCCGTGCGGCCTTCGGATCGAGTTTCCGGAGCAGCGCGAGGAGCTCGGGGAGCGACTTCCGCGCGAACGATTCCCGAAGTTTCGGCTGCGCGGGGAGTGCGGGCAGCGTGAGGTTATCTACGATCGAGCGAATGTAGAGACCCGTGCCGCCGATGATAATCGGGAGCTTCCCGCGGTCTGTGATTTCTTGAATCAACCGCTCCGCATCCGCCTTGAACTCCGCGACGGAGTAGGGCTGGTCGGGATTTCGGATGTCGAGGAGGTGGTGCGTTTCCTTCGATTTCGCGGTGCCGATATCCATGCCGCGGTACACTGTCCGACTATCCGCCGCAATAAGCTCGCCGTGAAACACATTCGCGATATGAAGAGCGAGATCCGTTTTCCCGGATCCCGTTGGACCGACCACGACGACCACCTTCGGTTTCCGCTGCGGGTCACTCATGTGCTCCTTGCGCGCCGGATGAACCGTTTCGCATGGCCAGCGTACCCTCGTGCGGTACGCACGCGGCGGAGCTGCCCCGCGCGCGTCCCCCCTTGCGGCGCATGCCGAGCTTTCCGCCGTTGTACTGCCCGACGTTCCGTTCGGACCATACTACAACATTCTAACATTCTGCAGAATGTTAGAATGATTTCCTCTCCCGAATTTCCTTCTCGAGGCGTGCGAGGAACTGCGAACGGCCAATGGTGAGGAGCTCCTCTTGCCCACGGACGCGAACCGCGAGCGTCGGCGAGTCAACTTCCTTGTCTCCGATGACGAGCACGTACGGCACCTTCAGCTTTTCGTATGTGCGAATGCGTTTCCCGACCGTCTCGTCCGATCCCGCGAGCTCGACGCGGATCCCCGCCGCAGCGAGCTCCTCGCGGAGCGCCTCGCACGCCGCGACGTGCTTCTCCCCGACTGGCACGAGCGCGACCTGCACGGGTGCGAGCCATGTCGGGAAGGCGCCCGCGTAGTGCTCGATGAGCACGGCCATGAATCGTTCGAGCGATCCGAGGATGGCGCGGTGAACCATGACGATGCGTTCGTCCTTCCCCTCCTCGCTCGTGCAGGTGAGATTGAATCGCTCGGGCAGGTTGAAGTCGAGCTGGATGGTGGCGAGCTGCCAGTCGCGTCCGATCGCATCGCGTGCGATGAAGTCAATCTTTGGGCCGTACATCGCGGCCTCTCCGAGTCCATCAATGACGTCTTCCACGCCGCGCTTCCGGATCACCTGCCGAAGTTGTTCCTCAGCGCGCTTCCAAATCTCCGGCGTCCCAAGATACTTCTCCATCTTTGCCGGATCGTGCCGCGAGAACCGTACACGAAGCGGCATCTTGAATGTCTTGTAGAACCTGTCCACGATTTCCCAAATTTTCAGGCACTCCGCCTCGATGTGACCCATGCGACAGAATACGTGTGCGTCGTCTTGCGTAATCATGCGCACGCGCGAGAGTCCACCGAGCTCGCCAGTCTGCTCGTCACGGTACACCGCGGTGACCTCCTTGTATCGAATAGGGAGCTCACGGTAGCTGCGCTTGCGATGGCCGTAGATCTGCGTGTGGTGCGGACAATTCATCGGCTTGACCGCCAATTCATGTCCCTCACGCGTCGTGATGCGAAAGAGCTCGTCCGCAAACTTCTCCCAATGCCCACTCGTCTCGTAGAGATCCTTCTTCGTGATATGCGGGATCCGAACGCGCTGGTACCCATGCGGCTGCTCGAGCTCCCACACGAATCGCTCGAGCTCCTCTCGGATGAGCGTCCCGCGCGGCGTGAAGAGCGGGAGTCCAGGCCCGACGAGCGGCGAGAGCACAAAGAGATCGAGCTCCTCCCCGAGCTTCCGATGGTCCCGCTTCTCCGCTTCCGCGAGCATCTTGAGATGCGCGTCGAGCTCTTCCTGTGTTGCGAACGCGAGACCGTATACTCGTTGGAGCTGCGGATTCTCCTCTTTCCCCCGCCAGTACGCACCCGCGATCTTTGTGAGCGCAAACGCTCCGAGGTCGGCAGTAGAGCCGACGTGCGGCCCGCGACAGAGATCCACGAACTTCTCGCCGGTATAGTACAAGGAAACATTTGACACCTGACCCCTGACACCTGACCCCTCACCACTGACGTCTTGTGATTCTTCCGGGCGAACGGCGGTCGTGCCGTGCTTGCGGAGCGCTGCGAGCAACTCTGCTTTGAATGTCTGTCCGCGCGCAGTGAAGAACTCGATGGCCGCATCAATCGGCATCTCCTCACGCCGGAATGGTTCCTTTCGGCTGATGAGCTCCCGCATACGCTTCTCAATCTTCGGGAGGTGGTTGGGGGTGAGCCGAACAACGTTGCCATCCTTGTCTCGCACGTCGAGATCGTAGTAGAACCCGTGCTCGATGACCGGCCCGACGCCCAGACGCGATTTCGACCAAAGCTGCATGACCGCCTCCGCGAGGAGGTGGGCGGTACTATGACGAATTGTTTCAATCGGAAAAGTCGGCATACCACGACGTAGGGGCGGACTTTACGTCCGCCCGCGGGCGGGGGTGAACCCCGCCCCTACGTTTAGCGTAACCCGCCATCCGCTTGACGTGCAACACAAAATATGCTAGAGTGATCGCCTACGCGCTCATTCCCACTTACCAGAAGGAAATCACACCATGCGCCAAGTGACCGATGTCCACTGGCACCCGTACCACGGCGGCGCGCGGGGCACGAAAGTGCCCGGTGACCCGAATGCCCCGGCGACGCGGTGGTGGAACGCGTGGTTCCTCCGTCGCTTTCGATGGAAGAAGGCCGTCATGTTCGCCCCGCAGGCGCCGCCGCACACCGCGTACCGCATCGGCTTCCGAGATGCGTGGGGTAACGCGTTTGTGCTCGACCGCATGGCTACCGACGCGCAGTTCGCGATGCGAGTCGGCCACGAGGACTGCACGTTCTTCGCGCTGAGTCGACACGGCGAGACGGAGATCCCACTCCGCGTCGTCGCCGTTGCGCGACTCGACGATCCACACCACAAGGACACACCGCTGTACTGAAGAAGGAGAAGAACCATGCAACGTCTCGCAATGGCGCTTGCCGTGTGCGGCGCGCTCACGGCCGGCTGCAAGCTCACGAAAACGCGACGAGAGCTCGTGGACCCACAACGGAACCCGGCGAAGACCCTCGCGGTACACATCGGGGACCCGCAGATCCTCTCCACCGGCATCTGGTCCATCGCGATCACAGTGGATGTCCCGACGCACGAACAAGAAGTGGTCACCGCCGGCGACCCCAACGCCGTCGCGTCGAAGCTGTTAGCAAACTACCAGTCCGTCTTCGCGACCGAGCTCCAGCGTGCGCTCAAGGTGCTCCTCGAGCGGAACGCCCACTGCACGATCTCCGCACTCTCGGTCCTGCACGCGAGGGAGCTATGGATCGCAAACGGAAACCAAGGCGGCCCCATGGCGCTGCCGTCCGGCGCGATCGTCGTGATGCCCTGCGGCGGCAACGAGCCACTCACGAAGCCGGAGGCGCCGACGCCTCCCATGCCGCACTGACAACCAAGAGCCCCACTCCACCCGGAGTGGGGCTCACCATTTGACGCGCGCACCCCCTCCAACTTCTCCTCAGAACGAGAGGGAGGGATTTATGGAACGACAGCAGCCGATGCGGCTGCTGACCGCTCATTCGGGGTCGGTCACTTCCACCTCCACGCTCCCGACGCTCGATGGCACGCGCTTGACCCAGAATGGCTTGAGCTGTACTTCGACATCCTGGACGCCGGGAATGGACCGGAGGTAGGTTTGCACCTCCGATGCTGTGAATCCAGAAATCCGTCGCGGCTCGAACGCGAATGACCCGCGCTTCAAGACCGCGTCGCCCTCGGCGTGCACCGCGATCGTCGCGCGTGCGAGTGCGGGATCCTGGCTGACGAGTCGGCTGCGGAACTTATCCGGCCGCACACGGAGCAATGCACGCCCGCTCGCCGCAGCCACGCCATCGAGCGCGCGGCGCGCACGCTCCTCAATTGAACCCTTGGGCACGAGGATCGCGGTCATGGTCACCCGCGCCTCAGCAGCCACGCGGTCCCGCACCTCGCCGACCGCACCGGTCGTCGTGACGCGCACGACCTCATCGATCGGCACAACCTCCTCGTTGCCCTTCGTGAGCAACGCGGCCTCTTCCTTCGCACGTGCCTTCGCGGCATTGGTTGCCTGCTCGCGGACCGCGGCGAGGTCATCTTCTCGCACGACTGGCCTCGGCGCGGGCGGCGTGGCGATACGGATCAGCTTCGGTTGAACCACCGCAGCTATCGCTGGACCCTGTCCACCGGTCATCACCGATGCGGACTCCGCCCACACGCGAGATTGCAGCCATGTCGAGAGCCCGGGGATCGTGAACTTCGTCGGCCCGATGTTGCCGTGCACGCCCGGTTGGTCCGCGTACATCGCCACGTTCTCGAGCTTGCCGTTCGCTGGGATGATCACGCCGCTCTTCAGACGGAAGAGGATGCCCTCTGGGGAGAGGAGCCGCGTCGTCGCGACGAGCGGCTGCGATGCGGAGTGTTTGTTCACGAGCGTCACCGTGCCCTCCGCACGCGCCGGCGTCCCTGCGGAATCTCCAACGGGAGCGGGAGCCGACAACGGAATCGCTGCTGGTGCGCCCACGACGGTGCCGATTGCCCGCTCTGCGCTCCCGCGCCCTTCGACCCGAATGAGTCGCCCGAGCACCTCACGATCGGCGGGCGTGCCGGAGCCAATGATCGTCACGTCGAAGTCCGCGGCGATCGCCTCTCGGGATGGCGTGATGCGCACCTCCACGCTCGCGATGGAGAGGAGGAGGACGCCAACCGCGAGGAGGATCACCACGCCGAGGAAGCCCAGCGCGAGGCGCTGGTAGGGAGAACGGGGAGAGCGACGAGGCATAGCAGAAAATTTCTAATGTCTAATTTCTCATTCCTAATCAAACCCCAAGTACCTAAACCCCAATGTCCAATTTTGGTCATTGGGTATTCGAGTATTGGTCATTGATTAGAAATTAGGAATTAGGAATTCGTCGTTCTCATGCTACCACCTCCACCCCCTGTTGTTCCAGCACCGCCCCTGTCCCCAACACTCCCTCAATGGCTGCGCGCAGCTCCGGTGTCCATGCGACGCGCACGCCCGTTGCGACGAGGCGACCGGCGGCGGTCTGGAGCAGCACGGGAGTCGGACCGGACACCGCGAGGAGTCTCACCTTGAGCTCCGCGAGCCGACCGGGCGGGAATCCTTCAGGGAGCTGGAGGACTATGCGCCCCACCCCCTCTCCCGACGCACGGATCGGGACAGGTCGCTCCCCCTCCGGAAGAGGGTGGGAGACACTTCCCTGCCGTGCAGCCCAGGACCCCTGGGGTCTTGTCCGAGGACCCCTAGGGTCTTCGCCTTGCTGTCCGACCTGTTGCAGTACCTCCGCCTCCCTTCCCGGAACCACCTGTACGACATGGTCCGCGAGCACCTTTGGGATCCCGTCGCGATCGGAGAGCTTCCCGCGTACGAGCACGACGGTCTCCGCAATCCACGCTGATGCAGTCGCGGTGAGCACGCGTGGGAACACGACCACCTCGATGGACCCCGTGTGGTCCTCGATCTCCGCGAAGAGCATCCCCTCGCCGCTTTTCGTGACAATGCGTTTCACTCGGGTGATGACGCCTCCGAACGTAACACCCTGTTCTCCGTGGCGAGTCTTTAGCTCCCCGATCGACGCAACCCCGTTGCCGAGCGCGCTCGCGGTTGCCTCGAAGGGGTGAGCCGAGAGGTAGAGGCCGAGGAGTTCTTTCTCCCACGCGAGGCGCATGCGTTGCGGCGTGGGTTCTGCGGCCGAGAGACGAAGGTCCGCTCGCGCGGTAGTTCCGCCAAAGAGGTTCGCCTGCTTCGTGGTCGCATCGTGTGCGGCAGCCCGTGCGAACGCGAGGAGCGTATCGATCGACGCGAGGAGCTGCCCACGCTCTGCGAAGTGGTCCAGGCAACCGGACTTCACGAGACACTCAAGCGATTTCTTGTTGAAATCCTTGTCCTGCATGCGTCGGAGGAGATCCGCAAGGTCGCGGTACGGACCATGTGCCTTCCGCTCCGCCACGAGCACCTCCACGAGGTGCTCACCGACATTCTTGATCGCGGCGAGGCCGAAACGAATGCTCCGATCAATGACGGTAAACAGCACATCGCTCTCATTCACATCCGGCCCAAGGACCTGGATCCCCATCTCCCGACATTCCTGAATGAGCACGGCGAGGCGGTCGGTGTTCCCACGCTCGGACGTCAGGAGCGCGGCCATGAACTCAGCGGGGTAGTGCGCCTTCAAGTACGCGGTCTGGTATGCGATGAGCGCGTAGCAGGCCCCGTGACTCCGATTGAATCCGTACCGCGCGAACGGCTCGATCCACTCCCAAATCTTCGCGGCAATCTTCGGCATGATGCCGTGCGCGATCATCCCCTGGACCAATTTCTCGCGCTGCTCATCGAGGAGCTTCTTGATCTTCTTCCCGACCGCTTTCCGGAGCGTGTCGGCTTGCGCCATCGTGAACCCTGCGAGATCGCGCGCGAGGGACATGAGCTGCTCCTGGTACACCATGATCCCGTACGTGCGCTTGAGGATGGGCTCGAGGCGGGGGTGGAGGTACGTCACCGGTTTCCGCCCGAACTTCCGATCAATGTACTCCGGGATGAGCTCCATCGGGCCCGGTCGGTAGAGCGACACCATCGCGACGATGTCCTCGAACTCTGTGGGCTTCAACTCCTTGAGGTAACGCTTCATCCCACCGCTCTCGAGCTGAAACACGCCTGTGCTGTCTCCATGCTGGAGGAGCGCGAACGTCTCCACGTCATCGGGTGGCAAATGGTCAATGTCCACCGATCCACCGCGCTCGCGGATGGTGTTCGTCGCGTGCTCGATGATCGAGAGGTTCGAGAGTCCGAGGAAATCCATCTTCAGGAGCCCGAGGTCCTCCACCGCGTGCATCTCGTACTGCGTGACGATCGTCGCGTCGTCTGCGGACGCACGCTGGAGCGGAACCGAGGCCACGAGCGGTTCCGCGGTGATGACGACGCCGCACGCGTGCGTCGAGGCGTGCCGCGCGACCCCTTCGAGTCGCCGCGCAATCGCGAACAACTTCTGCGTCGTCTCGTCCTCCTCGACGAGCTGTCGGAGTTCCGGTACATCGCGGAGCGCGTCGTCGAGGGATGACCCGAATGGGATGAGCTTCGCGAGGCGATCGCAAAACTGGTACGGCACGTCGAGCACGCGCCCGACATCCCGGATCGCCGCGCGCGCCGCCATCGTCCCGAACGTGATGATCTGCGCGACGTGATCCTCGCCGTACTTCGCACGGACATACGCGAGCACTTCGTCCCGCCGGTGATCCGCAAAGTCGAGGTCAATGTCCGGCATCTGCACGCGCCCGGGCGCGAGGAAGCGTTCGAAGAGGAGGTCGTACGCGAGCGGGTCGAGGTTCGTGATGTTACAGAGGTAGCTCACGATGGATCCCGCGGCGCTCCCGCGCCCCGGGCCGACGACAATGCCGTTTCGTTTCGCCCAGTTCACGAAATCCGCAACGATGAGGAAGTACGACGCGTACCCCATGTCCCTGATGACGCCGAGCTCGTAGTTGAGTCGCGCTCGAGGCGCTGGAGCATGCGCATCGCAGTACCGACGCTCCAGCCCGGCCTCGCAGAGTTTCCGGAGTTCCGCATCGTACGTCGACCCCTTGGGGATCGGGAAGCTCGGGAGTTGTATCTTCCCGAGCTCAAGTTCAAGTGTGCACGCGTCTGCAATCTGCACGGTGTTCTCGATCGCCTCCGGATGATCCTCAAAGAGGAGCGCCATCTCCTGCGCGGTGCGAAACCCGTAGTGCTCACCGAGCATGGACATGCGATCGGAGTCCGACTGTTTCGACTTCGTCTGGAGGCAGAGGAGCACGTCGTGCGCCTCCGCATCCTCCGGCTTCACGTAATGGATGTCGTTCGTCGCGACAACCGGGATGCCGTGACGCTTCCCGAGCTCAATGAGCCGCGCATTCACGGTGCGCGATTCTGGAATGTCGTTTCGGTGTTGGAGTTCGAAGTAGAAGTCGGAACCGAATCGGTCGCGATAGCGCTTTACCGCCGCCTCGACGTCGGCATCCTTCCGATCGCGAATGAGTCGTGGAATCTCACCGCCAAGACATGCGGTGAGCGCGATGAGGCCGTCGCCGTACTGCTCGAGGAGCTCCCAATCAATGCGCGGCTTGTAGTAGAATCCCTCGAGGTGCGACTTCGTCGTGAGCTGGAGGAGGTTCTGGTAGCCGGTGCGGTTCTTCGCCAACAGCACGAGGTGGTAGTACGCGCGCTCGTCCGCCTGCTTTTCACGATCGAAGCGGCTGCGAGGAGCGAGGTACGCCTCCATGCCGATGATCGGTTTGATCCCGGCCTTCTTGCACGCCTGGTAGAACTCGATCGCACCATAGAGCGTACCGTGATCGGTGAGCGCGATCGCCGGCTGACGGTCCGCCTTCGCCGCCGCCACCAGCTCCTCAATGCGCGTGAGGCCATCGAGCAGCGAGTAGTGAGAGTGGGTGTGGAGGTGGACGAAGGACGACATACCTCCATTCACTCCCGCACCTCCGCGCCGAAGCGCTGTCGCAGCGCAGCCACGAGCCGCGTCTGTACCACATCTACTTCTGCAACCGTGAGCGTCCGGTCTGGCAATTGGTACGTCAGATGGAACGCGAGACTCTTTTTCCCCATGGCGACTCCCGCGCCCTCGTATTGGTCGAAGAGCTCCGATTCCATGAGGAGCGGATCGAATGAGCCGAGCACCGCTGCGATGTCCGCGTACGGCGTGCGTCGGTCCACGGCAATCGCGAGATCACGCTTCACAGATGGGAACGCCGGCGGCGGTTCCGGAGACGGATGACGCCCGCTCGCCGCGAGGATCGGCGCGAGATCGAGATCTGCTGCCGCCACGCGCGCTGAAATGCCAAACTGCTCGACAATCGATGGATGGACCTCACCGAGGACACCAACAAGGACGCCGCCGACGATCACATCCATGGTTCGGCTTGGATGCCAAAGACATGTTGGGACACCTGACACCTGACACCTGACACCTGACCAATCTGACTCTCGGAACTCCACATCGATTATCCCGAGACGATCAAAGAGGTGCTCAACAACTCCCTTGAGTTGCATGACGTGGCCACCAGACACCATGCGTCCGTAGGCGGCGACGAGGAGACGCAGCTCTTCCCGGGGGAGCACTGCTGTTTTGCTGCCCCACCCCCTCTTGTTCTCCCCCTCCCCTCGGGAGGGGGAGAGAGTGGGGGTGGGCCGCCCTGCTGCCGGGATGTAGACGTTGCCGAGCTCAAACACCAACCCCTTCGGATGGTGTTCTTGATTGGCAGCGATGGTCGGGAGGATCGTCGGGAGCACTGATGGGCGCAAATATGCGAACTCCTCGGAGAGCGGATTTTCAAGTGCGAGCGCCGAATCGATCGCGTACCCGCACCGCTCGATCGCTTCTCGTGACGTGAGTGAATACGTCATCACCTCCGTCGCTCCTGCTCCCGCGAGCACGGTGCGTACGTGATCCTCTTTCCCAAACATAGTCTCCGGCGGACGCGGTGGCAGCACGGACGCTGGGAGCACGCCGCTCGGAAGCACCGACGGAAGCCGATGGTACCCGTACACCCGCGCAACTTCCTCCACGAGGTCATGTGGTTCCTCAAGGTCCCCACGCCGCCACCACGGCGGCGTCACGAAAAAGACACCTGAAGTCTTTTTCTGGACCTTGCAGCCGAGGGCGGTGAGCGTGCGCTGGGCCATCGCCGGAGCAATCGCGACACCGATGCGTGCACTCGCCTCCGCCAGCCGGAACGCGATCGGTCGCATCGGTTTTGGCTTCGCGCCAACGATGGTAGGTTTCCCCGCCGTTCCGCCAGTGAGCTGCACGAGGAGCTCGACCGCACGCGGGGGCACTGCCTCGATCGCTTCCGGTTGCAGCCCCTTCTCGAAACGAATTGACGACTCCGTGCGCACACCCACCGCACGCGCACCCGCCCGGACAACCGCGGGGGCGAAGTTCGCACACTCGAGGATGACGCGCGTCGTGGCCTCAGTCACGCCGGTCTCCTTGCCGCCAACCACACCGGCAATGGCAATTGATCTCTCGGCATCGGCTATGACGAGGACGTCGGACGTGAGCGCATATGTGTTCCCGTCCAGCGCCTGAAGGGACTCCCCTACCTTCGCCCGCCGCACCACGATATCAATCGTCCCCTGATCCTTGATTCCTGATTCATTATTCCTTCGATGCAACCGATTTGCATCGAAGCTATGCAGCGGCTGTCCGAGCTCGAGCATGACGTAATTCGTGACATCCACGACGTTGTTGATCGGACGGAGCCCCGCCGCGAGCAGCCGACGCTGCATCCACCACGGTGATGGCGCAACCTTCACGCCGTCGATGACGACGGCGCCGTAGCGAGGACAGGCGGATCGATCGTCGATGTGAATCCGTAACGTAGCGGAGGCCTTCAGGCCTCCACGTGACGACCTGAAGGTCGCCGCTACAGTCGGCGAACGCAGTTTACTGCCCGTGATCGCTGCGACCTCCCGCGCCAGCTCCTCGACGCTCATGAGGTCCGGCCGATTCGTCGTCACCTCGACGTCGAACACGGCGTCGTCGAGGCCGAGCGCGGCGGCCAATCGTTGGCCGACATCTGACACCTGACCATTGACACCTGACCACACCGCAGAGAGGTCAAGAATCTCTCGTTCAGTTTCCTGCGAAAAGTATGATCCCAGACCGATTTCCGACGCGGCGCAGATCATCCCATCGCTCCGGACGCCGCGGATTTCTGTTGGTTTGAGCTCCACGAGCTCCCCTTGCCCATGCCAGCGAACCTTCGCCCCGGGCGGAGCAAACGCGACGAGCATCCCTTCGCGGAGGTTCGTTCCACCACAGACAACCCGATGGAGTGATGAGTGATGAGTGATGAGTGATGAGTTTGTCGAAACGTGTACGATCTTCAGGCGATCCGCGTTCGGATGCGCTTCGATCTTCTCAACGCGACCAACAACCACCCTTGGATCCAGCCCCTCATCCATTCGCTGCATCCGCTCAACACTCACGCTGTGCAAACTCAAGAGATCCGCGAGCGCTTCCGGGGGAAGGCGGATATCCACGAACTCTTTGAGCCAGTTGTAGGAGAGTCGAAAATCCATACGCCTACGGCTTAGACGAATACACGAATGCACGCGAATCTACGAATATGCGAATGTCGCGAAACGATACTACTCGGTAGCGGCGATCCGCTGTCCACGTAGTGCGGACTCCGCCAAACGCTTTGCGAGCGGGAAGCGAAGTGCGCGGCGCGGCTCTCCCAATGACACGACGATGAACCGACGCCCGCTCTTTGGATCTCGAATCCGCATCGCAATCGTGTCGCCCGCCTCATCAAGGTACCCGGTCTTCGATGCTTCGGTCGCGAAACGCTGCTGGCGTTGGAGGAGCGTATTCGTGTGGTGGAAGAGACGCTCCTGTCGCTTCCCGCGATGCGTCTGCCACACCACCGTCGCCTCCGATCGCACCAATGCATCCGCAATATCTGGATACGTGAGTGCGGTATCGAGGAGCCGAGCAATCTCCGGTGCGGTCGAGGTGTTCTTCGAACTCAGCCCGTGCACATCCACGAACCGCGTCTGCGTGAGGCCGAGTGCCGCCGCCTTCACATTCATCGCCGCGATGAACTGTGCCTCCGAACTCGGCGTGAGGTCCACGAGCATCCGTGCGGGGATGTTCTGCGATCCAATGAGCATCGCGAGGAAGAGATCGCGCCCGCGAAGCTTGTCACCACGACCGAATCGCATCCAGTTCTTGTACGCGTAGTGCTGCTTTGGGTTGTACGTCACCGTTCGTTCAAGATCCGCCTTCGCATCGAGGAGCACCATCGCGGTCATGAGCTTCGTCAATGACGCGATCGGCCGCACGACCTCCGCGCGATCGCTCACGCGCACGTTGCCCATGTCCATGTCGAGCACGTACGTGGATGGTGGAGGGCGTGGCGCTGGTTTCACCACGAGTTTTGCTGTTCGCGCGGACACGCCGAATGGCGCAAGGACGCACGCCGCAACCACGATCGCCGTCCACCGCCTAGAACTGTTGGAGGTAGCGAAGGTCATTGGAGTACAGAAGCCGAATATCGTTGATCCCCGCTTTCATCATGAGGACGCGCTCCACCCCCCAACCGAACGCAAACCCCGAGTTCTCATCGGGATCAATCCCACCCGCTTTCAGGACATTCGGGTGTACCATACCCGCGCCACCGAGCTCGAGCCAGCCGGATTTGCAGGTGCGGCAGCGGTCGCCGTTTGTAGTGGAGGACTTTAGTCCTCCACGTGTGGCGGCCTGAAGGCCGCCGCTACGCCCGCTCCCTCCGCACACCGCGCATGAGATGTCAATTTCAAAGCTCGGCTCCGTGAACTGAAAGTGGAACGGACGGAGACGCGTGCGGCGATCGGGGCCGAAGTACGATTTGACGAAATAGTCGAGCGTCCCCTTGAGGTGCGTCACCGCAACGTCGCGGTCCACGAGGAGTCCCTCGAATTGATGGAACATCGGCGTGTGCGTCGCATCGATTTGCCGACGGTAGCACTTCCCGATGTTCACCATGCGGATCGGTAAGATCCCCTTCTCCATCTCCCGCACCTGCCCGTTCGACGTGTGAGGAGTAAGGACGAGGCGCCGACCCTCTTCCCTCTGCCCTCTTCCCTCTGCCCTCACGAAGAACGTCTCCCACTCATCCCTCGCCGGGTGATCCGTCGGCATGTTCAACGCCTCGAACGCGTAGTAATCCGAGTCCACCTCTGGGTGTCGGACGCGGATGAAGCCGATCCGCTCGAAGATCGCGGTGATGTCGCGAATCGCCTGACTGAGGGGATGTTCGTACCCGCTGGGCGGCCGTTGCCCGGGCGCCGTCACGTCAATCCATTCGGACTCAGACAGATCCGCCAGTCGGCCGCGCTCGAACTCGCGGTGTTTCTCGGCGAGCAGCCGCTCGATCTCCGCCTTGACCTCATTCGCGAACGCGCCAACCGCCTTTCGATCTGCCGGTGACAGACCACCGAGGCCATGGAGGATCGCCGTGAGCTCCCCCTGCTTGCGCCCGAGGAGCTCAAGCTCGACGCGCTCGAGTGCCGCCGCATCATGCGTGGCGGTGATGCGGGCTTGTGCATCACGACGAAGTTGTTCGAGCTGCTCACGCATACAGGCGATCCTAATCTACGAATTCCATCCGAATGCCCCGAATTCGGATCATTCGGATCGCTCTCATTAAAACCCAACAGCCGATCGGATCGACGACATGATGCTCCCGCCGAACACGACGATGTCCCGGTACGTCACCGCCACGACAAGGAGGAGGAGGATCCCGAACCCAATCGTGTGGATGAGGTTCTCGACGCGTCTCGTGAGCGAACGCCGACGGATCACTTCAACAACGAGGAGAAACAGGCGCCCGCCATCGAGCGCGGGGAACGGGAGGACGTTCAGGAGCGCGAGGTTCGCGGAGAGGACGGCGGTGAACTGGAGGAGGTGGATGAACCCGAGCTGGACGACCTGCCCGGTGAGCACCGCGATGCCAACCGGACCCGCGATGTCCACGGTCACCGCGCGCTGAGTCGCGAGCCCGTGGACGAGGTTCCCGAGTGCACGGAGGATGTCCACGATGACCACGCCGGTTGTCCGGATGCCATACCACACGGCAACGTGCGGTGGGAACCGCACCGTCCCGGTCGGGACGAGCTGCACGCCGATGCCTGGGTACTCAACGCCGGGGAGCGGACCCGGCCGAACACGGAACGTCCGCGCGACGCCCTTCCGATCAATCGCAATTTCGATCTCCTCCTCGCCGCGCTCACGAATGTACCGCTGGACGTCGGTAACGTCGGTGAACGTGCGGCCGTCCACCGACGCGATGACGTCCCCGGGTTGCACGCCGGCGGTCGCCGCCGGACTCCCCGTGAGCACGCCCATGATGGACGCCTGCCGATCTCGTACCACGGCGCCTGGTGGGAGCCCTTCGAGCACCTGCGGCGCGCCAACCGCGTAGATGCCGGAGAAGATCGCGATCGCGAGGACGAGATTCATCGCGACGCCCGCGACGTCCACAAGTGCACGCTGCCACCGAGGCTTGGCTGCGAAGTTCTTTGGATCATCGGTGTCCGCGCCGTTCTCTCCGGTGATGCGGACGAATCCGCCCAACGGTACCCAGTTCAGGGAGTAGATTGTGGAGTGACGAGTGACGAGTGACGAGTGACGAGTGACGACACGCCAACGCCCGCTCACCTTCTGCACGCCGATGATGCGCGGAGGGAAACCAAATCCGAACTCCTCGACGTTCATCCCGGCACGCTTCGCGACAACGAAATGCCCCGCCTCGTGAACGAAGACGAGGAGGCCGAGGATGAGGATGAAGACGAGGATGGCGAACACAATGAGTGACGGAGGTGTACCAACGGAGGCGTAGAGGAATAAAAGGTGTAGAGGTGTATTCCTTCTACGCCTCGCTACTCACCCTCATCGTATCACGGTACCTCAACGAGTTCGAGGCGAACGGGGGTCCCGAGCCACTCAGAGGCGAGGCGCTCGGTGTGCGGCGTCGTGTCCGTGAAGTGGAACGCGCGACTCGTCCCCCGGCACGCGCTCGCGAGCAAAGCGTCTCGTTCAAACTGCTTGCGGACTTCGCTCGCGACCGCCCGCGCCGGATTCACAATCGTCACCCCCTCTCCCATCTCCTGCGCGATCACGGGCTCAAGGAGCGGGTAGTGCGTGCATCCGAGGATGAGTGTGTCCACCTCCGTCGCGTGTAGTGACGCGAGGTACGTGCGAATAATGCTCACGGTTTCAGGCACATCGAGCCAGCCTTCCTCCACGAGCGGGACGAGGAGCGGACACGATCGTGTGTGCACGGTGAGAGACCCCACCCCCTCCCGCTCCCCCTCGTGCTTTGCACGAACCCCCTCTCGTTCCCCCTGTCGGCGACAAGGGGAGAACCGCTCAGAACGAGGGGGAGGGAACGCTCGAGTACTTGCCCGGGCAATTTCACGTTCGTACACGCCGGAGGCGATCGTTGCGCGCGTGCCGATGATGCCGATGCGGCCGGTCCGCGTCGCCTCGACGGCCGCCGTCACTGCTGGTGTGACCACCTCGACGATCGGCACGTGTGGGAATGCAGCACGGAGATCGTCTGCCGCGAGCGCGGATGCGGTGTTGCATGCGACGACGATGAGCTGGCACCCGCGATCGAGGAGGAACTGCGCATCCTCTCGCGCGTAGCGACGCACCGTCTCGGGACTCTTCGAGCCGTACGGGGTGCGCGCGGTATCCCCAAGGTACACAAACCCGCACTCCGGAACCTCCCGAAGAAGCTCCCGCATGACCGTCAACCCACCGATTCCAGAATCGAAGACACCGATCATAGATCGTGGGGGAACCTCCGGGCACCGCCGCCGGAGGCGGTGGTCCCCCTCCCGTACCCCCTTGACACCGTCCGATACGTATCCTATTCTGAAGGTGGCCTTCGGTAGGTCCCATTCTGGCCGTTGCCCCCCTGACGACAGAGGTTCCTCCGGCTGGCCACTGGCGGTCCCGTTCGCAAGACGGGGCCGCTTTTCTATCTCCCTATCTCCCCTCAATGGCAGCGGCGAGCTCCGCGACGCGCGACTCCGTCTCCTTCTGCGTCGGCGTCTCGACGACGAGGCGAAGGAGCGGTTCGGTGTTCGATGGTCGGACGTTGAACCACCACGGCCCCATATCGAATGAGAGCCCATCGAGGCGCGAGACGCTCTTCGCCTGTTTGGTAAACCGCTCCTCGAGGTGCTGAAGCACTGCATCCTTCTCCTCAACCTCGAAGTTGATCTCACCGGAATGGTGGTACCGCTGGAGCGGACGCATGAGTTCCGAAATCGGCTTGCGCACGGCCCCCATCACCTTGAGCACCATGAGCATCGCGAGTTCCGTGCACTCGACGCCGTAGAAATCCTTGAAGTAGAAATGACTCGAGAGTTCGCCCGCGAACGCAGCACCGGCTTCCCGGAAGTGCTTCTTGATGAGCGCGTGTCCGACACGGGTCGGCTGTGGGACGCCGCCAGCGCGCCGCACTTCCTCTGCGACGATGCGGCTCGCGCGGAGGTCGTAGAGGATGGTTGCGCCGGGATGCTGCCGGAGGATCTCGCGGGCGAGCAGCACGGTGAGCAGGTCACCACGGACGAGTTCCCCACGCTCATCAACCACACCGAGCCGATCGGCGTCGCCGTCGTACGCGAAACCGACATGTGCCTTCGCGTCGCGCACCGCCGTGATCAGGTCGCGGACATTCTCAGGTTTGATCGGGTTCGGCTCGTGGTTCGGGAACGTCCCGTCGAGCTCCCAGAACATGCGAACCACCTCGCCCGGGATCAATGGGGCGAGGTGTGGCATCGTGTGCCCACCCATACCATTCCCACAATCCACGACCATGCGGAATGGCGGGAGCGTCTCTGGGTTGACGATGGAGGTGACCCGCGCGAGGTACGCATCGAGCACTGATGTCGTACGAACGCCTCCCCTCGCGCTGTTCGGGAATTGCCCATGCTCGACGAGCTGCTGGATCTCCCGCATGCCAGTCACCGCGCTCACCGGCAGTACGTCGCCGTAGTCAAGTTTGAACCCGTTGTACTTCGCCGGGTTGTGCGACGCGGAAACCATGACACCTGCCCCGACCCGAGCGTCGGGGCCAGTAACCTGCCCGAATGTCGATGCGACCGCAAAATTGAACATCGGCGTCGAGCAGAGACCGATGTCGATTGCCTCGGCGCCTTGCGCTCGGACGCCGCGGATGACCGCGCCGGCGAGCGCCGGGCTCGAGGTCCGCATGTCGCGACCGACGAGCACTGACGTCGCATGGGTGTGGATGACCATTGCCCGCCCGACGCGCTCTGCAATCTCCTCGTCAATCTCTCCCGGCACGACGCCACGGATGTCGTAGGCCTTGAAGATGGCTGTGTTGATGGGCGTCATGTTGCTTTGACGGACTGCCATCCGCATCGGTATACTATCATACTATGTCCACCCCGCTTCTCATCCTGGTTCTCGTCCTGGTCCTCGTCCTCATCTGGGCGATCTTCGCCTACAACCGATTCGTCACGCTCCGGAACCGCGCACAGGAATCGTGGTCGGACGTCGAGGTGCAGATGAAGCGGCGGTACAACCTCATCCCGAACCTCGTGGAGACCGTGAAGGCGTACGCGAAGCACGAGGCCTCGACATTTGAGAAGGTCACCGCGGCGCGGAACGCCGCGATGGGCGCAACGACGCTCGCTGAACACGCGAAATCCGAAAACATGCTCTCGCAAACCCTGAAGTCGCTCTTCGCGGTGTCCGAGAGCTACCCCGATCTCAAGGCGAACCAGAACTTCCTCCAGCTCCAAGATGAACTCCGCGACGCGGAGGACAAGATCCAGGCATCCTGGCGGTTCTACAATGCGAACGTCCGCGAGTACAACACGAAGCTCCAGCACTTCCCGCCGAACATCATCGGGAACCTGTTCCGCTTCCAAGAGAAGGAGTTCTTCGAGCTGACCGAAACTGAAGCGTCGGTCGTACGAGAAGTTCCAAAAGTGAAATTCTGAAGCTTCAGTTTCGGTCATCCTGAGGGCCGGAGCCCGAAGGATCCCACACCGTGCATGTGAGATCCTTCGCTTCGCTCAGGATGACGGAGAGGAGATGTACAATCAAGTTACGTCCAATAAGCGTCGCACGTGGGTGCTCATCACGATCTTCGTCCTCATCATCCTCCTCATCGGCTACGCGTACGATCTCGTCCTTGGGAGCGGTGCGGGAGCGGGCGGCCTCATCGTCGCGATCGTGGTCTCCGCTGGGATGGCAGTGTTTTCGTACTACGGCGGCGATCGCGTTGCGCTCTGGACGTCAGGAGCGCGAGCGGTTGAGAAACGCGATCATCCATACCTCTACCGAATCGTCGAGAACCTCGCGATCACCGCTGGGCTCCAAACGCCGAAGGTCTACGTCATCCAGGATCCCGCAGTGAACGCGTTTGCGACCGGACGAGACCCCGCGCACGCATCCATCGCGGTGACGACCGGCGCTATTGAACGACTCGCGAACGAGGAACTCGAGGGCGTCATCGCGCACGAGCTCAGTCACATCAAGAACTATGACATCCGAGTCATGACGATCGTCATCGTGCTCGTCGGAACCATCGCACTCCTCTCTGACTGGCTGCTCCGCATGCGGTGGTACAGCGGTGGCGATCGCCGTGACCGCGGCGGCCAGGCGACGGCGGTCCTCATGCTCGTCGGCAT
>CAZPCZ010000020.1:19156-19329 GCA_964585225.1 uncultured Gammaproteobacteria bacterium | reverse complement strand
CCCCCCGAGCGCGAATGGCGCGCAGGCCCAGCCGCCGCCGAAGGTCGAGCAGAACCGCGCGGAGCCGTCGACGGTCTCGCCTGCCGGCACCTCGATGACCGAGGTCACTGACAACGGCACGAATGGCGCCGCGTCGGGTGGCCCGGCGTCCGGCGCGGGCGTACCGCTATCGG
>CAZPCZ010000020.1:0-19056 GCA_964585225.1 uncultured Gammaproteobacteria bacterium | reverse complement strand
CGCTCGGAGCTCCGGCATCCGGCTCGGCCTCGGCTTCGGCCTCGCTCTCGGACTCGGCTTCGGACTCCGTACCGTCGGGCGACTCGGCATCCGGCGCGACACCGCCATCGGCGCTCGGAGCTCCGGCATCCGGCTCGGCCTCGGCTTCGGCCTCGCTCTCGGACTCCGCGGCGTCGGGAGCTGCCGCTCCCGCGTCCGGTCCGATGTCCATCGGACCGTCCGGCGCCTCGGGTTCCAGCATGGCGCACTGGCCGTTCATGCAGGCCTGCCCGCTCGGGCAATCGGAGTGCAATGCGCACTCGGTCGGGACCGCCGCATCGGGAGCGGGGGATGCTCCTCCGCCTTCACCCGGGACGCGCGTGCCCTCGAACCGCTGGGGATCACGTGCGTCGATCGTGCAGGCCGCGAACGCGGCCATGACCGTTGCCGCGACCAGCGCGGCGTTCTTCAGGCTTCGCATCTCGTAACCTCCTGGCCGCCGCTGGCGGCACTGAACTCGTTGCTGTCACTGGGCTGACACTTACTTTGGAAAGGAGCCGCGTCGCCCATTCCGCGACGGGTTACGGTACCACGAGGGGCCCCTTCGTGTCAAGCGGACATGGAAGAAGGCGGTCCCGAAGGACCGCCTCCCTTGAACGTGTCAGTCGCACTGGCCGGCTGCGGCGTGCAGCCAGTAGTTGCCGCCGGCTCGCCCGTTGTCGACCATCTCGACGACGGTCGGCAGTGGGCCGCTGGGGGGCGAAAGGTCTCCGACCTCGACGAAGCCGCCGAGGCCGTCCTGCGTCACCGCGAAGTAGGGCGGGACTCCTCGGAAGGAGAAGTTGAAGACGTACCCTCCGTCGGCCGGCAAACGGCAGAGCCGTCCGCCGTCGAGCTCGTCCGACCAGTCGAACATGCGCCCGACGACCTCCGCGCTGCACCGCCACTCCCCGTCGAAGTTGTCACACATCGACACGAAACTGGCGGCCTCCGGCGCGGTGTACGTGAGCGAGTACTCCTCGCCCCCGTCGGTTCCCTCGGTGCTGGCGTCGATCGTGCAGGCCGCGAACGCGGCCGCGATGCTGAGGAAGCTGAGCTTGCGCATGGCTACCTCCGCACCGAGACGAGGTTGAAGTCCTCGGATGCCGCGTCGGCGATGAGCAGACCGCCGATCACGGCCGCCGTGACCGGCAGCACGTAGCAGAGCAGCTTGCCGCCGGCGCCGTCGCACGTGCCCTTGGGCTCGGGCAACGGGGGCGGGGCCCGGAACGGCACGACGCCTTCGCGACCTTTCGGCGGTTCGACCGACGATTCGCACGTCATCTCGCCGCCGGAGACGTCGAGCGCGCACTCGCCGCGGACCACCCGGAACACCGGGTCGGTGCAGACGAAGGTGGAATCGTTGATCCACCGCGGCTGCGAACCCGGCGCGCAGTGCGCGTTCGCGTAGGCCTGCGCCTTCGCGATCGGCCTGACGTCCGAGTCGCCGTAGAGGTCGCCGCCGGACGCGAGCCGCGCGCGGAGCGCGTCGCGCTCGGCGACGGCCGCTGCGGCCGAAGCCGCCGCGGCGTCGCGCGCCTTCACGCAGTCGCCCGAACCGGCCGTGCACGTCGCGAGGCTTGCCTCGATCGCCTTTCGGTCCTCGGCCGCGTGCGCTCGCGCGCGCGCCATGGCGTCCGCGTGATCGCGGATGCAAGCCTGGGTCGCGCCGCCGAGCACGCCGGAGATCAGCCGCGCGTTCGCGCTGCCGAAGCACTCGGTCTGGAGCGCCCGAACCGCCGCTCGGTCCGTGCCGAGCGCCTTGAGGAGCGCTGCGTTGATCGCGTCGGCGTCCTTGACGTCCGCGGCGACCGCTCGCTCGAGCTCTTCGAACTTCGGTCCCGCGATCGCGATCGCGGGGACCGAGAGCGCCGCCATCATCACGGCGGCCATCGTGAGGCTCTTCGCCTTCTTCTCGCTGATCATGCCTGCCTCCTTCTGACCGCCACAAGGGCGGGTGGCTTGGTTGCCGTCTCTTGGGAAAGAGTTGTCGGTTCACCGCGTTTGCGCTCAACGGAGGGAATCCCCGCCAATGCACACACGCGATGCTCGACCTTACCATACGGCGATTTCCCTGTCAAGGGGTTTCGCGCCGCTGAGCAAAGCCGAAAGAATTACGTACAAAACCGCTCCTCCGGTCGTTACCGGAAGCGGCGGTGCTCCTCCCCTTAGAGTAAGGGGAGGCTGGGAGGGTTCTGCTCCTCCCCTTAGAGTAAGGGGAGGCTGGGGAGGGGTTACGAACGGCTCGTAACTCCCCCTCGCCCCCTCTTACCCTAAGAGGGGGTTTCTCTGTCACGTATCCCGGTGAGGCCCGCGAAGGTATTCGAACGCGGTGCCGATGAGTGCGCCGAGGATGAGCCCGAGGAGGATGTTGAGGAGGATGTTCGGACGCACGGGGAAACGTGAGGCGAGCGGCGGGTCAATGACCTTCGCGCTGATGTCGTAGCTCCCGGTGTACTCGCGTGCGTCGCGCGTCAGCACGCCGCCAACCGCTTCGGCGATGCTGAGCGCCTGCGCTGCCCGCGGATGGAACACGTGGATGTCCATGACGCTCGTCTCTGGAGCGACGGACGACTCGACCATGCGCGCCCAGGCCTTGCGGCGACGACGCTCGTCTCGCGGGAACGAAGACGCATCAATTTTCGGATTCGCGAGGAGGACGCGGTCGAGGAACGACGAGCTCGCGAGGACGCGGCTGAGGTTCCGCCCGACCTTCTCCGACGACTTCACCGCGGTGAACGCGTCGAGCGTCGGCGAGGTCGCCTGGATAATGAGGAGGCGCATCGTCGCGCGGTACTTGAGCGGAGTCACGAGCGAGAGGACGAGCGCGACCGCCCCGCCCGCAATCGTGATCTGGACGATGCGGCGGCGGTGGCGATGCGTGAACGTCGTGAGGAGATGATGCATAAAAACCCGAAATTCGAGTAACGAATGGCGAGGAGTAAGTATACATCACCAAGAACCAAATTCCAAATTCCAAGGTAATGTCCAATGCTCGAATCACCAAATTTGGCACTTTGAGTTTTCGGTTATTGGTGATTTCATTGAAATTTGGTGCTTCGGTGATTGGTGATTCGTTTGTCATTCGACATTACGCCGGGCCGGTTCCGCAACGACGAGGACCTCGCCGGCGGCGGTCGCGAGCGGTACCTCGACCGTGCGATCATGGTCGCCGCTGCGCACCCGGAGGGTGATGGATGCCCCAATCGGGTACTCCTGGAGGAGCTCGGGGAGGAACCGTCGCGCGCTGAGCGGATCATCCCCGATCGCAAGGAGCACATCTCCCTCTCCGGTGCGGGATGTGAGCGGACTCGTCGGTCGAATCGCCGGTGCGCGTCCATCGCGGGCAATCACGACGCCGTCGATGCTCTCGCGTTGACTGAACCCGAACTCCGATGCGTCCTGATACGTGATCCCGAGCACATTCCTCCTCACGACCCCGTCCTTGAAGAGCGATGGGAGCGCGGAGGTCACCGCATCGACCGGCAGCGCATGGGCGTCGTCCACCGTGATACCGACCATCGCTCCATCCGCATCCACCACGGGGGTGCCGGGAGGGGTATCCGACGGAGCATGCAGCGCGATCGTCGAGGCCCACCGATCGCTCGAACGCACCGCCCCGCGTCCCTCGCGCGCAACGATCGTCCGCAGCGTGAGCGGGATCAGCCCGCCGTCTGGTGTCGGCGCGAAGAGGGGGGTCCCGATTGGCATACCGTTCCGACTCCGGAGCGGGAGCACGGCGGACTGCAGATCGGGAATGTGGACGAAGGCGAGATCAGAGATCGGATCGAAGGCGATGCGATCGATGCGGCGGATCTTCCGATCCGCGGTCACCGCGACCGGCCGCATGGTCGCCCGCAACGGGAGGGACGAACGGACGGTGACGACCCACCCATCGCTCGTCAACGCGACGCCCCGACCGGTCCGACTGCTGAGCGGGAGCAACGCGGGCATCTCCGCCTTCCCGTCGACGACGAAGAGATCCACGACCGATGCGGCGATGGGCGCGAGGGCTGGGAGTGACGATACCGTCCGCGACGCGCTCCGGCTTCGACGAAGCGCGATCCCGTCAATGACGGACGGGGTCGGGAGCAGGAACGAAATCGCCGCGAGCCCACCGCTCAGCCCCGCGATGAACCCAACGATACCGATGAGGATGATCATCCCGACCCGACCGGATCGGTGGATCGGCTGCTCCAAGGCACCGCGCATGACGCGCTCGAGGACGGTGGTGGGGTCGGGGGAGTGGGATTTCGGCATGCTCAGGATGAACGCAAAGATCCGAACAGCAGCACGGCAACGAGGAGCGTGGCGAAGGCGAGTCGAGGGACGCGAGCGCGCTCAAGCAGCGCGGCGAAGCCGAACGCGATGACGGCGCCGTTCACTACCCAGTGCGTGGGGAGCTGGTGGAGGAGGACGAGGCCCTCGCTGAGCACGAGCACCGTTGCGGCAACGGTTGGGGACGGGAGGCGATGGACGATGCTGTCCGGGAAGCTCGCCGTGAGCACGATGAGGAACATCGCGATCGCTGCGACCGCCACCCAGCGCCACAGGGATGGGAAGAAGAATTGCGTTGCCGCAGCGGAGAGGCTCACCGCGAGCGCGATCGCGAACGCGTGCGCGATCGCAATGCGGTCTCGCGCGTGCGGGCCCGTACGCCATCCCATGACGAGGAGCGCGGCGTGCGCGCTCATGGCGAGCCAGGAGAGGAACATCCCTCCGAGGAAGAGCGGGTACCCAAAGATGCCGATGGCGAGGAGCACGCTCCGGATCATCGCGGGCCAACCCGGGTCAGCCGAATGTCGAGTTCCGTAGAACGATCCGAACGCGGCGATGGCAACCGCGGGGGCAAGGAGCATCGGTGACGCGAGCGCCATGCTAAATCCACCAACCACGCAGGCGAGCGCGACAACGGTGACGCCCCACCCCCTCCAGCTCCCCCTCCCGATGTGAGGGGGAGAAAAAAGAAATGGCATCGTGTTCATGGGGTGTGAATCGTGCGTTTCACCGTGACGTGGATGGCTCCATCGGCGAGCGTGATGCGATCGACGGCGAACGATGGGAGCGCCCCGTCACCGCCGAAACGGAGTGATGGAAGCTGCGGGAGAAACGATCGTGCGATTGCGTTCGCGACGAGCCGCGGAACGCCAAGGTTGCCGATGGCGACGTTTCGGAACTCCACCACGAGCTTCCCGTCCTGGATCGTGGGGATCCCGCGGAGGAGCACGGTCGTCTCGCGGCCTCCGTACCCGGTGATGCGCGCGAAGATCTCGACCCCATCCGCGGCGACCGCCACCTGTGCGGTGTCGCGAGTGACTGTCGATACTCGCTGATCGGCAGCGAGGGCCGACCGGAGGAGGCCTGTGAGCTCTGATTCCGTGAGTGTGATGGTGACCTGCTCCGGGACGGTTCGGCTAGTCGGAAACGCCGCGCGGAGTTTTGACGCGAAGAGCTGCCCGACATCCACTGGTGTCGCAGCGACCGTGCGGGATGCGCCCCGCTCGTGTGCGACGCGAGCGCCGAGGAACGGCACCTCCACGATCCCGGTCCGCGCGACGAGGTAGGCGAGGAACACGGGAACCGCGAGGAGGGTCGCGAGGTAGATGCCGCAACACCCGAAGACGCGGAGCAAGGCATTGCGCCACGTGCGGCGTCGGAGGTTCGATCGAACCTCCTCCTGCACCTGCGTCCGGAGCTCCTCGCGGAGCTCCTCCACCTTCTCCTGCGCTTGTTCAACCTTCGATTGATGCATGGCTGCGTCGTTCCCGCGCGTACTCCTCGGAGAACGTCATGAGGCCGGCGACGATCGGGATGGCGAGGAGCGCGCCGGGGATGCCGCCGATCTTCGCGCCGATGAGGAGCGCGATCATGCTCACGATCGGATGGACGCCGATCGCCCGCTGCATGACCTTCGGCACGAGGAGGTGGTTCTCGAGCTGCTGGAGCACGATGAACAGAATGAGGACCGCGAGCGCCTTCGCCGGGGATTGGAGCAGCGTGAGGACAACAGCGACGACCGTCGCGATGATCGCACCGACGTACGGCACGACCTCCGCGAACGCCGCGAGGAACGCGAGGAGGAGCGCGTACTCGACGCGGAGGACCGAGAGCCCAATGAAGACAAGGAACCCCATGATGAGCCCGAGCGTGAGGAGTCCGCGGAGCCACGCACCCATCTTTCGCTCGATCCGCGGGATGACCCCGATGAGGAAGGGCTGCCATCGGTCCGGCGCCAAGCCGATGAGCGACCGCCGCGCGACCGTCGCATACGTCGAGAGGTAGAACGTGAGGACGAGGAGGAGGAGGAACGAGAGCGCGCCGCCGAACGCGCCGGAGAGCGCACCGAAGATGCCGGCGGCCACCTTCCCCTGCATCCCCGACGCAAACTTCCGGAGCTGCTCGACGAACCCATGCTCGATCGAGAACGCGCGGAGCGTCTCCGTCGCCGCGATGACGCGCTCCCACGCCGCGGGGAGCGTGCCGGCGAGCGTCTGGACCTCAGTGATGATCGGCTGCGCAATGAGCGTGAAGAGGAGCCCGAGGAGCCCGAGCGCGATGAGGTACACCGCGAGGACGCCGAGCGCACGGGGGATGCGGTGGCGCTCGCAGAGGTCCGCGACCGGACTGATGAGGATCGCGAGGACGACCGCAACGATGACGAGCGCGACGATGTCGCGGAGGTAGAACAGGAGCGCGAGGAGCGCCCCGACCGCGGCGATCTTCAGGACTGTCCCGACGCGGACGGTGAACTCGGTTTTCGGTGCTTCGGGCATAGGCGGTACACTATCCACAGTATATGCCGAAACCCCCATCGACGCTCGCCCTGAACAAGCGCACCCGCTACGACTACGAAATCCTCGACACGTTCGACGCGGGCATTGCACTCCTCGGCCACGAGGTGAAGTCCGCGAAGCGCGGGAGGATGAGCCTCCGCGGGAGCTTCGTGCACATCCGCGGTGGCGAGGCGTGGCTGACGAATGCGACGGTCGCGCCGTACGAGAAGGCGGGCCGCCTCGACGGCTACGACCCCACGCGTCCGCGCCGACTCCTCCTCCGCCGCGCCGAGCTCAACCGCCTCATCGGCAAACACGAAGCGGAGCGGCTCACGCTCGTGCCGCTCCGCTGCTACACCCGCCGGGGACTCATCAAAGTGGAGATCGCCCTCGCGCGCGGGAAGCGGGTATTCGAGAAACGCGCGACCATCAAACGGCGTGAGGACGAACGCCGCATGCGGAGCGCGGGGATGCGGTGAACATTCCCTACGCGGCCGCATCGCTCTCGGATGCACGGCGGTGCGCCTCGAGACGTTCGAGCTGCTTGAGTTTCATCACAAAGGTCCGACTGAGGCCCCGAGCAATCTCCATGAACTCGTCCATGACCGCCTTCACGCCCTCGAACTCATCGAGGAGCGCGACGCGCTCCTCGTCTCCAAGATCTCCGTGAAAGAGTTGCTCCCGGAGCGCCTGGAATCGCGTGTTCAGCCGCGCCACGTGATCCGCGTATTCCTGCCGTCGTTCCGCCAGCTGCATGAGCTGTACGTGGAGACGTGCGCCGATATCCAAGGCCTCGTCCTCCGGCATGCGGAGTACGTCGTCCGGCGCCACGTCACCGTCTCGTCGCGCCGGTTCTCGTCGGTCACGTGATGGGAGTTCACCCATACCATGGAGTACGTGTACAATACCACGAACGCGTGCGAGGACACAACCGGTCCGCGCCGCACGTCCCATGCGGATGTTCCTTGACACGAACGCGCGTTCACGGCACAGTAGCCATGTCCCCTCTGCGGGATTTTTTCTACCCATGGGGGTGTCGGGATTCGATGGGTGTTCGTTTCCATTCCTACAGGCCGAGGTTGTTCGTCCACCTCGTAAAACAACGAACACCAAACGCAACTGTCAATGCGTTCTCTCGGGCGAAGGACGCGGTCCGCAATGCGTTCCGCATGCCTTCGTTCGTTTCGGCGTTCGCGTAACTGCGAGTGCCCATCTGCGCCACCGACGCCTAGTACGTGGGCCGCAGGTGTTATCAACTAGGCTGGATGTTCCCACTGCCCTCGTGGGGCGTCGAGGAGACATGAGGGCTCACCGCGAGCGCATTTCGCGCCGTTCGAGCGCACGCGGGACACCACCAACGGCGACATGCCTGGACACGGAAAGGATCAACGACCGCCCACACGGGGGTTCAACTCCCCCCACCTCCAAGCGCGGTTCTCCGTGAGGACCGCGGTTGGAGGTGGGAACGACAACTGCTTGTCGCCCCGACGACTCCGTGTCGGGATCCCGGCCGAAGCGTCGGGACTTGCAGCTTGAAGCTGAAAGCTCGCATGCGCATCCACCGCCACCGACGATTCCAACGAGAGGTCGAACGCGAACGGCAACTGTTCCGCGTGAACGAGCGTATTCGCGTCCCCGAGGTCCAGGTCATTGATGAGCAGGGCGAGAACCTCGGCGCGCTGCCGACCGCGCAAGCGCTCGCGACCGCGCGTGAGCGCGGGTTCGATCTCATCGAGGTAAACCCGAAGGCACAGCCGCCGATCTGCAAGTTCCTCGACGCCAAACAGTTCAAGTACGAGCAGGAGAAGGCGCGACGCCTCCAGAAGGCGCACGCGAAGAAGGTCGAGGTGAAGGGCGTCCGATTATCGCTCCGCATCGGCGAGCACGACCGTACCATGCGGCTGGAGAAGGCGAAGGAATTCTTCGATGAGGGGAACCGCGTCGCGGTCGAGATCATCCTCCGCGGCCGCGAGCGCGCGCACGGTGCGATGGCGCGCGAGGTCATCCAGAAGTTCGTCAACGACCTGCGATCAGACTACCAGCTCTCCATTGACCAACCACTCTCCGTCCAAGGCGGACGATTCTCGCTCGTCGTCGGAGGGCGGAAGCACGGCACGGAGGGGAAGCAAGAAGCAGAGGAGGAGGGAGAGGACGAATTGGACAGCAAATCAGTCGTTCAGTAGTGTAGTGGTTCAGTAGTAGAGGAATCCGTACAACTCCACCACTTCACTACTTCACTGCTCTCCCCCACTATGGCGAAGCTCAAAACCCACCAAGCGACCGCGAAGCGCGTCGTCCTCACGCGTCGCGGGAAGGCGCTCAAACGCAAATCAGGCCAGGACCACTTCAACTCGCGCGAATCAAGCGGGACGAGGATGCGCAAACGCCGCGACATCGCCTTCGATCCCCTCCTCGCGAGGACGGCGAGACGCGCACTCCCATATGCCTAGGGTCAAACGAGGTGTCCTCCACCTCAAGAAGCGACGTGCCCTCCTCCGCGCCACGAAGGGGTACCTGTGGGGTCGGAAGTCGAAGATGAAGCGTGCGCACGAGGCGTTCCTCAAGGCCGGCCAGCACGCGTTCATGGACCGCCGGAAGAAGAAGCGGAACTTCCGCGCGCTCTGGAATATCCGGATCAACGCCGGCGCGCGACAGCACGGTGTCTCGTACAGCCGGCTCATCGCGGATCTCAAGCGCCGGAACATCGCACTCGACCGGAAGATCCTCGCCACGCTCGCCGCGGAACACCCGAAGGTGTTCGAACGAGTCGTCCGCGGATAAGCAACGATACGACACGAAACGTACCAGGTACCCTACGAAAGAGGGTACCTGGTACGTTTGATTGATCGCTCAAGAACCCGCCGCCATGAGTTTGTCCTCTCTCCCCTGTTCCTCGACGAGGAGGCGGACGACCTTCTCGGTCATCGGTTGGAACGTCACTCCACCGTTGGTGCTGTAGACCGGATTGCCGCTGTCGAGCTTGAATTGAGTCCGTCCGCCCATCGCTGAGAACGTCCGCTCCTTCAGATATGCGGTGAGCTGCGCGAGGCGATCGGCCGTCGACCGATCACCACGGAAGATATTCTCCCACGCTTTCACGAACTCCGGCGCACGCGCAACCTCTCCTCCGGCGTCGACTGCGGCCTCGGCTGCTCCTTCCGCCGGCAGCAGTCTCGCGCCCACCAGCTCCCGCTTCGCGTCGGCGAGCGCCCGCTCCTGGAGGCGGATCGTGTCCTCGAGCTTCTCATTCTCCGGCATGTAGCCGCTCACGCGCTTCATCTCCGCGAGGCGATCGCGCGCAGCCTGCAGGTGCTCCTCGGCCTCGGCGACCGCCGTCCGCACTTCACTGCCAGCCGGTCGCGCACCCGGGGCCATGAACCGCTGCAGTGCCGTGAGATCCTGCTCGACCGTCCCCGTCATGTCCTGCGCGGCGCGCTCTGCGGTGGCGGCAGTCCGAAACCCCGCCTCGAATGTACCGCCACCGGACGCGGGTACCCGGATAGACGTCTTCTCATCACCGGCGCCCAGGACCTCCACTGTCGCCCAACGACCCGCCCCGCCTCCCGGCCGAACTTCAGCAAGCTGCGATCCCGGGTGCTCCCTGAGCCACGTCGCGTAGTCCTCCTCGCTCATCGCGGTGTCGCCGGCATCGAGGAAACGGATGTCGCCGGTCGTGGTTTCCGTGCCAGCCACCGGCCTCGTTGGCTCGAACCCGAACTTCGCCTTTGTCGCGTAGAACTGGAGATCGCCCTTCGGCGCGAGCTGCTGCTCGCCGAGCGGATCGATCGGGAGCACACCCTCGCCGCGGAGTGAGACGAGCGTCGTTCGGCCGTCCGGCGCGAGGACGCCGTTCGCCATCGCATCCGCCTTCGCGAGCTCGATGTACTTGAGCGAGAACGCGCGGTCATCCCAGTGTCTGGGGTTCGCCGCGTACTTGTACCCGTGCGCAGCTCGGAGCTCCGCGAGCATCTGCTTGTGCGCCTCCATCTTCGCGACGATCTGGTCGCCGCTCAGCTCGGGGTGTTCGAGCGCATAGAATTGACGCGCGCGGATATGCGTCCAACCGTCTCCCGCCTGCCGCGTGCCGACCATCTCCATGCGGGGGTCCACCTCCGGCTCCACCGGAGCGACTGCTTCCGGCGGTGCCGTCGTCGGCTCTGGCTGGAACTTCTTTGCAATCCACTCGACTGCCATTGGTCCGAGCACCGCGCCGGCCAACGCACCGGCAATGCGTGCGGAGTTCACGATGGACTGCCGTTCCTGCTCCTTCGTCCGTTTCGCTGCGAGCGTCGCCTCCATCGCGTCGGTGCGGCTCGCCACGAAGTCGGTCGCCGACTCTGCCTTGCCGAGGAGCGCGAGCTCATGACGCTCGAGCGCCTCCCGCAACTGCTGGTACTCTGCGGGACTCTTCTTCCGGAATTCCGCATCGAGGAGCTGTGAGCGCGCGCGATCGAGCACGCCCTTCTCGACCGTCTCCCCCGCGAGTGCGGCTGCTGCAACCGGTTTCAACACCTCGTACCGTCCGGCGCGTTTCGTGATCCCCTGGGCGAGCATCTCCCCCGCCTTAAACCCAGTGTAGGCGAAGAGGATGTTGCGAATGATTGGGAGCTCGCGCGCCATCGCACCTGCCGCGGCGAACACGACGGTCGTGAGCATCTTCTCCCGCGTCGTCTCTCCACCGCGGAGCACCTTCGACCCGAGCACCTTATCGAGCGTCGCCACGAGCTTGCGGAACCCGTTCGGCTGCTGCGCGGCAACCTTCGCTTCGAGCGTCGCGTTCGCGTGGTCCATCAGGAAGAGTGCGCCCGATGCGCGTATGAGCTCCTTCCGTTGCTCTGCCGAGAGATTCGGGTACCGTTCCTGGAGATGCTCCTTCACCTGCGTTCGGCAATGAGCGGCCGAGATCTCAAGCGACTCCGCGTCATGGATGACCGTCTGCCCGTCAATCTGTGTTCGCTTGGTACTCGCAACGTCGGCCGCGAGATCGCGGAGGAGTTCACTCGCGAGCGCCTTCGGGTCTCGGAGGTCACCTTCCTCGATCTGCTTCTGGAATTGCGCGAGCTTCTCT
Source organism: uncultured Gammaproteobacteria bacterium (assembly GCA_964585225.1). Lineage (GTDB taxonomy): Bacteria > Patescibacteriota > Patescibacteriia > JACPHY01 > JACPHY01 > CAZPCZ01. The sequence continues at coordinate 7,197 of CAZPCZ010000020.1, read as the reverse complement.
TGCACCTTCTTCTCCTCGACACCTCCCTGCCGCCACGTCTCCACTATCCGCACACCGGCCGTGAGCGCACCCCATCCCGGGAGGAAACGGTTGAGGATCGCGCCGAGCCCGACGTACGCCGCACCCTTCGCGACGACGCCCTTGAGTCCCGCCCGCGACTCCCGCTTGACCTCCTCCCGCGCGCGCTGCTCGAGCGCAGCCTGCTGGCGGTCGAACGCTGCCTCGAGCTGCGCCGGTTCCACGCCCATCTCCTTCGCGAGTCGTTCGAGCGCTGGGCCACGGAGCGCTTGATCACCCTCGCGACCCCCGAGCGTCTTCATGAGCTCAATGAGTGGTTCGCGAGTTACTCCGGTCTCCAGTACACCCTTCGACTCCGCGTACTTCGCCTGCTCCATCGCGGCCTTCAATGCCTCGGGGTTGTCCCAATGCTGCGCGCGGATTTTCGCGATGCTCATGAGCTCGCGCGCGCTCGGCATGGGTCGTGCAGACTCCGTCTCGGGCGTCGTCGGCGCGGTCTCGGTCGGCGTCGTCTCTGCTGTCCCTCCGACGGTTGGCTCTTCCGGTTTCGCCTCCTCGGTCGGCGGCGTCGCCTCGCCCTTCTCCTTCGCCTGGAGTGCTACAAGTTGCGCCTCGAGATCCTTCAGGATGGCCGCTTGCGGGCCGCGGTAGTGCTCGCCGCCGGCGGTCTCGCCCTGCGCGCGCTTGATATTCTCGATGCGGCGTTTCAGCGCGGCGACCTCTTCGGAATCCGCGGCCGCAGCCTCCGCGGGAGCGGCCTCCTTCTTCAACGCCGCGAGTTCGGCCTCGAGTTGGGTGAGGATGCTCGTGGCCGCGCCGCGGCCAGAATCGCCAAGCACCGCATCGCCTCCGCCTTGTGCTTTCTTGATTCCGGCGATTCGCGTCTCGAGCGCCTTCACCTTGAGATCGCGCACGCGGGATTCCGCGCGCGTTTTCAATCCGTCGAGCTTCGCGCGCTCATCGCCCGTGAGATCACCGCCATACGAACGGATGCGCTCGAGCACCTGCTCGCGCGTCGCATCGAAATCCGCTTTCCCGCTCTCGGCCTGTCCGACGAGCTCCTCGACCTCCCGCTCGAGTGATTCGAGCGTCACCTCCTTCCGCTCCACGCCCTCCAACCGATCCTCTTTCCCGCGCTCGCTGGGAGGCGGCCGCTTCGCCGCCGCCTCATCTGACGGTGGTTGCGCTGGTGTTGCTCGATCTGCTGCGGGTTTCGCCATACATGGGTGCACTGCGGCCTCTACTACTTATCGGTGAGTCCGATGGATGAACGGATCGCCGCGATCTGATCCGCCTCGATGCGTTTGAGCGCATCGCGGAGCAACGCCTGCTGCTCCTTCGAGAGGTTCCCGAGGTCGCCCTTCACCTGTTCAAAAAACTTCTGGAACTCCTCGAGCTTGGCACGGAGATCCTCAGCCATAATCACACGAATACACGAATGTCCCCGAATATGCGAATTCGCGAATTCGTGTATTCGCTGCCCATTCGCATATTCGTGTGAGTTCACTTCTTCGCAGCCGCAACGAATTCATCGGCGAACGCCATGAGTCCCTCCTGCATCTTCGCCTCGAAATCCGGAATCTTCGCGGTGAAGAACGACTGCACCGCCGCGGGATCCGGTGGTGGCGTCTGCCCCACCAGCGCGTTGAATGCCTCGGTTCCCTGCTCGTCGAGGTGCTGCATGGCAATCGCGCCCATGCGGCGCTGCGCTTGGTCGCGGAGCTTCACGATGAACTCGGCCTTCGCATCCTCCGGCAGCGCGTCGAGCCCGGCGGCGCGGAGGACCTCGTACGCGAAGTGTTCGAGCGGGTCGCGGGTGGTGGCGGGCATAGTGGTGGAGTAGTTGAGTAGTTCAGTGGTGGAGTAGTTGAGTATCTTGAGTATAGCGCAGAATACGCGCGTTTGTCAAAAATGAAGACGCCCCCCGTGGGTCACGGGGGGCGCTTGCGCTAGTTCGTCTTCTTCCTCACCAGGAGTTGCTCGCCGGCGCTTGCGAGTGCGAGTTCGTCGTCGCAGCCCTCGAGCGGACAATCGCGGCGGCTCGCGGCCCACACATCGGCAGCGGTCCACCGACCGGCCCAGGAGAGGAGCTCTGCGGTCGTCATACCATGACGAACTGCGATGTCGTGGTAGGACTCCGATCCACTCGCTCGGTAGAACGCGTAGCGTTCCTCCGGGAGCCGGATGACGGTCCCCGGGGACACGGTGAGTCCCGTGGCGAGGAGATCCGGATTGAGCTCCACGATGGCGTACGGATCTTCCTTGAAGATCTCGCGTACCACGCCGCTGAAGCTGTCGCCCGCCCGCGCGGCATACCACACGCGAGAAGTCGTCAGTCGAGCGTCATCAGTCGCTCGTTGAGAGCTGGAAGACGACGACTCCTCAAACCGCTCATCCTGCTCTGCTGCCGTGGGCGTCCGCCCGCGCCCAGCGAGGAGTGGGGGCTCGCGGTTGCCATCGTGCGGCGGTGGCGTCCCATCGTGCGCGTCCATGTACCGGATGATGTACTCCCACGCGAGCACCGATGGAACGTAGGAGCGCGTCTCATCGGGAGGAAGGAGTCGATCGCCGCTCTTCGGGTCAACCTTCTCCCGCAGCACCCAGAACGATCGCCGGTCGTCTGGCCAGTGGCGTTGGAGTCGATCGAACGCCCGCTCGAGGTGCCCGACACCCCAGTTGTACGCCGCGAGTACGTTCTCCCAATCCCCACGGTACTTCACGTTCGCGAGCGACCGGAGTTCGTCGGTGCCAACGCAGATGCTCTTTTCCGGGTCGTAGCTGTCGACCTTGGGGTTCGTGGTGTCGCACAACTCGGCTCGGTGGAGCGCACCCTCGTCCATGACTTGCATGAGCCCGCGTGCGTTCGCGCGGCTCGTGATCTCCGGCTGCCCGGCGGATTCCGTCATCATGACGGCCTCGACCTTCGTACGATCGAGCTCGGCTGCCGCCGCGTACTCCTCAACGATCGAACGCCACTGCTTCACGCGTTCGTATCGACGCCGGAGCCCCTCATCACCGTACTTCGCGAGGAACCGCCAGTACCGCTCCAGGATCGCCTCGCGACGAATCGCCGCAATGTCCGACGGGAGCGCGTGCGGTGGTGGCGGAACGAGCCCGACCGGTTCACCCTCGACGGCCTCCGACTCGGGCCGCTCGAGCCACGTGAACCACCGACCGCCCGGGAGCTGCGGCAGCACGAGCGGCGCGGCAACCCACACCGCGAAGACGATGACGGTGAGCGCGAGGAAACGGAACACGTTCGTCCACCAGCCGACCTGCTCCCAGAGCGATCGGATGAGTGGTGGCACCACCGCGACCGCCGCGGCGAACGCGACGATGCCGATGACGAGGATGACGATCGCGCGAAGCCGCATGCCGACGTCCTCGGCACGGATGTCCGCGATGGCGTGCATCGCGCCGACGTAGACGATCGCGAGGATGATCGCGATGATCACGGCGATGAGCGGCGCGGTGAGGAACTTGCCGAAGAACTCGGCCCCTGGCTCGCCGGCGATCCACGCGCCGGCACGGGAAAGTGCGTTCCGAGTGCGGTGCATGGCCATCTCCTTCCTTCTTTTTTCGCACATTGTCGCAAAGGGCGACTGTCGGCAGCGTACGGCATGGTTCATCCGCCGTCAATAGAGTCCATCCATCATGTCAGTGGGACTTGACAGGATATTGGCATCATGGAAAATGTCTCTAGAGAGCTATATTTGGTCAATATTTACCCCAACTCCATGCGGCAAGAATTTGGTTGCCTTGACGAATCTCCGTAATTCTGCTACGCTAAGCAGACCCATCTCAATACTCAGATGCCGTCCCGACAGCGTCTTACGTCAGGGGTGGATGCGCTCCTCCTCGCGTCCAGTCCCAAGAGGTGAGACGCTGCTGGACCGGCAACGACCGCAAGTTCACAACTGAACTCGAAACCAAACCTGCTCCCACGACGGGAGCGAGGAGGACGCATGGCAAGGAAAAAGAAAGGGTCCGACCCTCCTCCCGACCCCGTCGACGAAGAGACGGAGGGAGAGGACGAAGGAGAAGGAGCTCCCGCGGGAGGACTCTCTGGAGACGCGTTCGCTCGGCTCCTCCAAAGGGAAGAGGAGGAGGAGGAGGACGATCGCGACGACGCATCGACGAGGCCGGCCGTCACGCCTGCACAGCCGCCACCGGCGGCCGAGCAGCCTGCAGCGATGCCAGCGGCCCCGAAGATCCTGGTTCCGCCGATCGAAGGGATGCAACCGCGCCCTGCGGCGGCACCGGGCGCTCCCGCAGCGGCACCGGCCGGCGGCACCGTCACGCCCCCACCGGGCGTGCCGACGCCGCAGCTCACGGTGCCGGGCGACGGAACGCCGACGCCATCACCGTCAACGTCACGACAGTCGGTGCCGAGCGTCGCTTCCGCCGCCGGTGGGTACCGGAGAAGGGTGGTGGCGGCGCCGACAGGCGTGAAGCAGGTCAGCATGGTACGCGTCGCGAACATGGTTCGAGACGCTCGGAAACCCCAACCCTGAACACGAACCAATGGAGGATATCAACATGCCGATCGAGATCCTGACCGGAGAGGAACGCAACGTCGCCGTGGGCCAGCTGCTCACGGTGGCCGTGGAGGTGACGGACGGGTCCGGGAATCTGTTGAAGAAGGCCGAGGTCCGCGTGAAGGCCGGCGACCCCGACGCCGTCGCGATCGGGGAGGACGGCCGCCCGTACGGGACGTTCAAGACGAACGGGAAGGGCGTCGCCGAGTTCGACGTCACCGCGCTGAAGACCGGCGACCTCGAGATCGAGATCAAGTGCGGGACCGACATCGAGACCGTCACTCTGAAGGCGAAGGACACCGGCGTCGTGTCGACGGGTGCCGGCGGGGCGATCGCGCGAACGCCGGGTGGCGACATGGTCGTCCTCCAGACGCCGCAGTGCCAGCACGCGCAGGCAGCGCCGGCTCCGCGGCCGGGTCGTATCGTCGTCCTCAACCTCAACCGGCGCTAGGCGCCACACGGAGGATCCATGCCGCTCGAGAGAATCAGCGCGGAGGAAGTGCGCGCCCGACCGGGCGCGATCCAGGAGTTGGCGGTGCGCCTGACGGACGACGACGAGAATCCCGTCGCGAAGAAGTCCGTCACGTTCACCGTCACCCCGCCCGGCGCGGTGCTCTTCAACGGAGCGCAGTACGCCGCGGTCGAAACCGACGCGCATGGGATCGTTTCCGTGCGCGCGCTCATCAACGAAGTCGGGCGCCACATCGTGCACGTGAAGGCGCCGCCCGGCGACCGGCACCACAAGGTGCAGTTCACGGTCACCGGGACGTCCGACACGGAGGTGGTTCCCATGGGCGACGACATGCTCATCATCAACGGTGGTGGCGAGCAACCGGTCCGCGTTCCGATGTGGCCGATCGCGGCCATCGCGATCGCGGCCATCGTCGTCGGCGGCGCGCTGTGGCTCTTCGGCCGCGACGGCGGCGGGAGGCCCTCGCCGACGCCGGTCGTCATCCACCAGGGTGGCGGCGGCTCGACCGTCGACACGACTGCGCGGGACGATGCGCGGGCGGCGCACGCGGCGATCGAGACAAGGACCGCCGAGCTCCGCGAGGAGATCACGTCCGGGCTCGCCGCGAACTCGGCGCACAACGAGGGCGCCGCCCGCGAGGGCGATCGCTCGTACTACCGTGCGGTGCACCCACGGATCGTCGCACTCGAGACGCTCGCGAACGCGCGGGCCATCGCGCAGCGGTACGGGGCGCTCACGCCGGGCGGCAAGCCCCCGATCTGCGAGAGCGACCCCGACCTCCCGGCCTGCCGGGAGTAGCAACGAACACGAGAGGCGGTCCCCCGGGACCGCCTCTTTCCATCCCTACCTGAACTCTTTCGATGCGCCCATCACTACGTAAACGGTCACACACGCGTATGTGTGCTTCCGCACAAACTCTCAGGCCTCCTCCTCTCCCATCCCGCCTTCTCCACGTTCGATCGGTCTCCCCCCATCCCGCCTTCTCCACATCCCGCCCTCACCCAAACTCGTTCCCCAATCTCCTCCACACCACCCTGGTTCAAATCTGGCTACGATCGTAGTACGATTTGAACCAGCCGCCTCTCCCCTTTTTGGGGCCTGGAATCAGCGTAACGTGCACCTATGGGAGACGATGCACCTCTCTTTACTCGAGAGGAGGCGAAAGAACTCTTTCGACGCTTCGGGACAGCGTGCTTCGACTGCACGCTCGATACAGCGCTCCTCCTCACCTGCCTCCTGACGTTCGCCGGGCTCAACGAGCGTTCCCCTCGTGGATTGCGGCGAGCAGAGCGAGAGGCGCACGCCATCCTCGACGCATTCAACGGTGAGACGGTCCGCACGTGGTGGAAGCGCCTCCGCGCGAAAGGGTGGATCGGCCGCGACCTCAAACCAACCCGTGAAGGGCAGCGACGGCTCGCGGGGCTCATCCCATCGGTCCGCTGGCATGAACGATGGGATCACCACTGGCACCTGGTGAGCTTCGATGTTCCGGAATGGGATCGGATTGTGCGTGATCAGCTCCGGTCGGTGCTCCAGCGCCTCGGGTTCGGTATGCTTCATAGGAGTTTGTGGCTCTCCCCGCGTGACGTCCTCGGTGATGTCCGTACGGCGCTCTCGGTGCCACGGACATCCCGATCGATCATCTTCGGCGCAACGGAACGACTCGGGAGTACAGAGTCGAAGGAACTCGCCGCAACGGTCTGGCCCCTCGATGCGCTCAATGCGCGGTACCGGGAGTGTGTCACGATGTTCCAGGGACTCAAACCGAACGCTGGCGGCCTCATGACCATGAGTACATTCCTCGCAACGCTCCGTGATGACCCGCAGCTCCCTCGAGATCTCCTCCCCGCTCCCTGGTATGGATTCGCTGCGCTCCGCATGTTCGAACGGAGGTTCGGCCCAGTCCTCAGTCATCTCCCCGGTGGTTCAAAATGACCTACGATCGTAGGTTGTTTTGAACCAACCGATCCCGTCTGCTGGAGCATCCGAACATCCTCCCGCCGCGTATGGTTCCAACTGGACAATAATGGACGGTTCGTTACGATGTCTCCTGTGGGCCGGTAGCTCAGCCCGGTTAGAGCGTCCGCCTGTCACGCGGAAGGTCGCGGGTTCAAATCCCGTCCGGCCCGCAAAGCGCGTCCCACCTCATGTGGGGCGCGTTTTGTCTTG
>CAZPCZ010000019.1:0-19961 GCA_964585225.1 uncultured Gammaproteobacteria bacterium | reverse complement strand
CTGCGTGCGGACATCGCTGCGGCTGCCGAGCAGCCGTCGAGCTACACGCACGTGGATCTCCTCCGACGCGTCATGGAGTGGGACCGCGTGGTGCGGAGGCAGCTCGACAGCCCGACGGTTCGCGTGTACGTGAACCCGAGCACCGCGCTCCCGACTGTCTTCAGTCTGGAGGCGGACGGCTCGTGGGAGCACCGACGGTGGTTCATCCGCGAGGAGCAGCGACCGGGGTTGGCGGGTGTGTACGCCGCGCGCCTCGTGTCCGACCGCGACCTCTTCGCGTTCACAGTGGCGACGGGACCGGAACCGCGCCCCGCGACGTTCGCACTCGACGTCCCACTCGACCACTCACCGTTCGGCGGACGCTACCGCGGACAGTGTGGCCGCGATGGTGACCGCTGGGTCATCCCGGTTCCGTCGCCGGTCTGGCGCGCTGGGACGTACCGCTGCCTCGTGCTGCGCGAGGCCACGGACCACCTCCTCGTCTACCCGCTCGCACGGGTACGCGCGCGGCGGAAGGTGAAACCCTGAAGCCACTCGACCGATCGTCGCACGACCGACCCCTCCCAGGGTCGGTCGATTCATGCAGAAAAAAGTGCGCCGCTCAGCACAGCACTTGACACACCGGAACCCCCACGGCATACTCCCATTGGATCGCCCCTTCGCAACCCAAGCAGAGAGGAACCCGACAATGGATCTCCACCGACCGCTCGTCGAACGTCTCAGGAAGGGGTGGCGGCGCCTCGGAGCGGCACGATCGCTCGCGCTCCCACCGCGAACCACCCGACCGACGCGCATCTTCACCGATCCGGGGATCGAGTCCCGCGGACGGGTTCCGCTCGTTCCGCCGGGCTGGGCCGATCGCCTCACGGCACAGCCAATCAGCGCCGAACGCGTCCAGACCAGGCTCCGCGAGATCGAGGAACGCATCGCGTACTACGAGAGCGGGACGTGGGAGGGGAACGGTTGGGAATGGCGTGGAGAGCACGGCGGCTTCGCGTGTATGGGCCGCAAGACATGGCTCGCGCAGATGACGGAGCTTCGTCAGGAGCGTGCGAACCTCCTCGGTATCGCACCCACCGTGCTGATCTTCCCGGATCGCGAACTCCGCACCCACTACCCGCCCGCGGGCCAAAACGGCCTCCTCGGAAGCGCGATCCGCGCGTATCACGAGCACCAAGGCCTCATCCTCGCGCCGGAGGCGTTCGCGGCGACGATCGCGCAGAGCGTCGCGCGATTCATCTTCGAAGGCGATCGCGCGACGATCGCGGACGAGCAGCGCACCGAACTCCGGGCGGAGATCTACCCAACCGGGCCGTTCGGGATCCCGAGCGTCGCCGCCGTCGCGGAACAGCTCGCGCTCACTGTCGTCGCTACCGACGCGCTCGCCGCGCGGCTGAACAGCCTCCTCGGCCACCTGCGTGCGGCGCCCGGGTACGCGCCGCTCACGGACATCACGCTCCTCGCGGCGTTCGACGCGCGCTACCGCTACATCGCGAGCCTCTACGCGTGCGGCATCCGCCGCATCGAAGTCGAGGGGTCGCCCGACGAGTGGCTCCGCGCCATGTGGATGGCGAGGGCGCTCGGAGCCATGCCCGAGCTCGCGCCGCTCACGCCCTGGCTCACGACCGTCGGCGAGATCGCCGGCCGCATCGCGGGATCCGATCCGTCGGATGAAGCGTCGCAGCAGTTCGTCCGCGGCATCGTCCAGTTCCGGACGGTGTCCTGCGCTCCGAGCGTCGCCTCCGGGTGGATCACGAATCTCTTCCCGTACTACAAGGGCAAGCTCCGCAAGGAGTTCCCGGTGGAGGGCGGACCCGAACTCGACGTCGGGGACAACGGACTCAACGACCACCTCCTCGCGAAGGCGCGCGTGCGGATCGAACCGAAGGCGTGCCCGGTGGAGCCGTTCGACGTGCAGCTCGTCGCCGGACTCGACGTCGCGGAGGAACCGTGCGGGGACATGCACGTCTTCCGCCCGGTCCCCTTCCACGGCATCTGGGCACCGCTCTCGTAGCAGAACGCAACCGATACGAACACGACACCGGCCCGAGGTCATCGGGCCGGTGTTTTCACGTCTTTGGTAGGGTTACTACGTCTGCGGGAACCATCGCGGAACGTGCTCGAGGATGACGCTCCCCATCGGCACGCGCCTTCCTGCTTCGTGCGTCTCGCGGCGTGTGACAACATCTCGCTGGATACCACGCTGCAGGATCTCAAGGTTGCCCCGACGGACCGGGTCCTGCTCCTCCGCGAGACACCGTGCCAAAAACGCCGCGTAGCGTTCATGGATCTCCCGCGCGAGCCGCCAGGTGATCCCGGGGATCCCTTCCTGTGTGTGAACGGCTTGCAGTTCATCGCGGAGGGTTCCCACCGTTTGCTCCCACGCCTCTGGCGCTCCTCGCTTGATGTCCTCCACGACGAACGCAACGGCTCGCTGCTCTGCTCGCGAGAGATCCGGCACGTCTCGCAGGGGCTCGAGGAGCCCATGGAGCGCACGGCGTTCTCGCTCGAATGGATCGATCGGCCCCCCCTCGGTAGATCTCGGCATGGTGGTCTCAATACGCATACTGCGTGTCACAACCGAATTCAGAGCTACGCGGCGAGCGATTCTTCGTGAGCGGCAGCAGCCGCGTCTTCGTACCGCTTCAGTCGTCCCTTTTCCGATTTCGACTTCAATCGGATGACCATCCCCTGTGCCGCCTCGATGGTCTGATTGTTCTGAATGCCGTCTTTTAGGCTCTGGCCCAAGGCGTCGAGGAGCCCCGCCTCCCGATCGTCAAGATCGAATAGCCCACGCAATTCGTCCACCAGGGCTTGCGCCATATCCGGCGTTCGGGCCTCTGGCGACACCGCACGAATGCGCTCGAACTGCTGTCGAATCTCCGAACGGATCGTCTCACGCTCGAACGCCTCGAAACGCTCGGTGATCGCAGTGCGCTCCTGCTCGCGCTCGTCGGGGAGACCGGCCGTCTCCCGCTCACCAATCACGAACGTCGCGCGCTCAGACGCGTAGGTGAGCTGCCGCTGGAGCGCCTCCCGCTGCGTGGGATCTGTTTCGACCCGGAGCCGACGAACCAGATCCGCCATGCTCTGGAGCTCCCGCTTCGAGAGCCCAAAATCCTTCATGGCCTTCTTGAATCCCTCAAGCGCGGTTTCGTCACCAAAGTTGTCACCAACGAGCGCCGCAAGACGTGAAACCTCTAAGTGGATCTCTGGCGCAACCGTCCCGTCGGCGCGGCGCGCAAGCTTCATCTCCCGCACCACTCCCGTGAATTGCCCGAGCGTGATCTCGACCGTCTTCGGGTTGAATTGGTTCTCGATGGCGGAGCGGTACCCTGCGGCGCGCTCCGCACTAATCCTCCCATCTGCCAGTAGCGTATCCACCACGGCGTTGAGGTCGGTCTTGAAGAGGTCGAGTGCCGCGTCCTCAATCTTGCCCCCGTGCGTCTCCGCGTACAGCTTGACGTTCTGCAAAATCTCGATCGTCTCCGGATACCGAAACATGTCCATGGCCTTCGTCTCCGCGGTCGCACCCATCGCATCCACCGTGGAGACGACCGAGCGAATGAGGTCCCGGTTGTACGTGAGCTCGTCCTCCCCCGCCGCTGGCCGCGTGCCACCGTACTCAGATTGCGCGTAGCTGTGGTTCAGGACGACGTCACGAATGATCTCGTACCCCTCCTCGCCGTACTTGTCCACGTAGTAGTCCTTGTTCGCCTCGACAAAGGCGCACCCCGCGCACGGGTGATCTCTCGATGCCTCGAACCCTCCCTTTGCCTGCGCGGCATCGGTCGTGTACCCGATGTCATGATCAATGACGACCTGCCGGATGAGCACCTCGTCCTGATCCTTAAAATCCACGCCCTCGAGTCCCTTGAGTGACCCCATGAGCTGCTCGGAGAAGTGCGTGCACCCCTCGCAGATGTGTCGCGTCCCGTGGTCACTGCCGGAGAACACGCGCTTGTCGAGCTTCGTCTGGAACGCGATCTTCCGCGCGTTGTCGCGCATGGCCTCGTAGGCATGTTGGAGAACCTCCCCCGCAGAACGCTCCGGCCCGCCGCGGAATCGCTTCCCTTCGAACGCGCGAACGTATACGGCACCGAACTTCGAGGTGGTCTCGAGGATGAGCTGTGCCTCCTTCGCGTTGAGGTACCCCTTGTCCACGTACTCTTGGAGCTCCGCACGGACCGCCTCGGTCGCCTGCTCGAGCGACTCCACTCGGAGCTCCTCCCTCCCTTCGAGGTCGAGCTCCCCCACCATGTCCGCAGCGATACCCTCTGCGCCGAGTGTCACCCCGTCTCGCACTTTGTCCTGGTACGCATCGAACGCGAGCTCCTGCGTCATTTCCTCGAGGAGCACAACCTCCCGTGCTGATGTCGGCGTACGACGCTCCGCAATCGCGGCGAGCACTCGTTGAATGGTAAACACGTCGGGCACCGGTCGCCCGGTCTTCTGGAGCCTCGTGACGTACCGACTCGCGCAGGCATCCGGATCCTTCGCGCAGACACGGAGCTTATCTGTCACGACTCCCTGCTTCCCGTAGTCCTTGGTGATCTCCCCACTCCGCTGTCGCTCCTTGATACCACGAATGCGCTCCGCGTTCGCATCGCGCCAGGCTTTCGCTTTCTCCCAGAGTGAAATGTGGCGAGCTGATTCCGTCTCGGTCCCAGGAGTTTCGGCACCGATCGCCGCGCCGCTCGCCTCTGCGATGCGCGCCGCTGCTTCGCTCGCGAGCGCGTCGGTCTCCGTTCCCTGCTGCTGCGCGAGCACCTCAGCCTCCGCCTGCCCAATCCCAATGCGCTCGCTCGCTCCGCGAGCGAGCTGCCCCACACGCTCCCGCTCGGTCGCGGCATCGCTCTGCACGCGTTCCGCGGTCTGCTCCGCGAGCGCTTGGAGCTCCTCAGCGGTCTCCACACCCCGCTCACGAACCTCCGCACCGGCAGGCAATGCCTCCGGTGCGGCTTCCCGAGCTCTTCGAGATTGTTCTTGTTCACCGGTCGCCATAGTACATCACTGTGGCGGTGACTGACCAAGCCAACGACGAATCCTCCCCCTCAATCCTTGCCCCCTCTTTTTCGCCGCCTCACTCGCAGCAGCACGTTCCTGCCGCTTCCGCTCGACGGCAGTGAGCAGCCTCTGGAAATGCTCGGGTCTCCAGCCAGGGAATCGAAGTCTGCGGTATGCCGGCTCGAACGCTGCATCACCCGAAGCCCAACGCTGAAGAATCTCAGGCTGGTACTCCGCTTGCAGATGGCGATCTGCATGGTCGCCGTACTGCTTTAGGATTGTGTCCTGATAGAGCACGAGCCCCGCCGCATGATCAATGCGCCCCTCATCTGGTGGTCGGTATGCACCCGTGTCGTCATATGCGCGCTCGTCGAGGAAGGGATCTGGTTTGCCCGTCTCGGTTTTCATCCACAACCGGTCAACGTCATCGTGCTGGGCATCAAACATTGCTCGCTGGAGCGCTTGAGCGACCATCTTACTCAGCGGCGGCTGGGGATGCTCCGGAGTGGCGTCCACAACATCCACCCCCTTCGGCTTTCGTTCCTCGGTGTGGGCTGGTTCGAGTGACGCACGGAGCTGAGCGAACTGTTCCTCGAGTGCACGTCGGCGATCCGGATCAAGCGTGATGAGCTGGTCTCGAAAGCCATCCGTCAACGCCAAGATCTCATCCCGCTGCTGCCGCAGTAGGTGGTCCCCCGGCGCCGCCTGCGCCGATACGATCGGTCAAACCACGAACGCGCTCCTCCATCGCCCGGAGGTGGGCGGTGATATTTCCGGCGACTGCCTCTCGTGCCGCATCGAGCGGGTCACGGGGCGCCTCGATCGCCTGAGGCAATCGTTCTCTAGGAAGTTCTGCGTCCGGTCGTGAACCCTCGTCTTGCTCATGCGGTGTACCTAGGCGTTCTGCGGGCATACGGCGATTCGACTAATTACGACGCGAGCTGCTGACGTAGCTCTGCAATCTTTTTCTGCTCAAGCTCTCGGATGAGCGCCTTGAGTTCCTCGTTATGCTTCTGTCGCAGTGCCTCGAGGCGCTGGGTAAATTCCGCGTAGATCTGCTCAATCGCTCGCGCGCGTTCGTCAATGTCCTTCCCATCGTCGGTCATACTCATCTCAAACGATCCTCAGAGTCCCATGACCTCGCGGAGCGATGTCGTTCCCGCGACATGGTCTCGACTCTTCCGTGCCTCAACCCGGCTCACGTGGGTGTCAAAATCAGCGCGACCTTCCCCGCCTGTTGTCCGGTATTCAGTCTTCGGGTACAGCTCGTAGGCGCGGTACGCCGCCTGCGCACGATCGAGTGCCTTTGTGTAGCGCCGGAGCTGGCGGATTCCAGACGATGTGGACAAGAGGTCACTCCGCATTCCGGAGTAGAGATCTTCCGAGGTGCTGCATATACCCCGCACCCTCGCGAAGAGCTCGCTGAGCGCTGGGACGTCCTCCACTCGACTCTGTCCAATCCGCTCGATGAGCTCACGCGCCTGATCGGCGAGCTCTGATATGTGTCGAGCCTTCTCTCTCTCTTCTGGGCTCGGCTCGGGACGCGGTGCCTGCTCGCCGCCCTCACCTTGTTTCTTGCCCGCGCCATCGGAGCCGGCTTCAGCCGGACTGGCTTTACGGCCACCAAACCATCGATCCAAAAAATTCATATGAACACACGACGGTAGTGAGTAAATTTCTAACTTTTTAGTATAGCAGTAATTGCTGACGATGTCAAGAATCTGTACAGTTCACCACGCATTGAACGTCGTGAGGAGCCGTGTCACGGCGACGAGGCCGACGAGGATTCGCGCGAGGCCTGCCCAGATGTGGAGCCAGACCATCTGCTTCGGCACGCGGTAGTAGATGCCCTCGTAGAGCGCGCCCGGGAGCGCGAAGACTCCCCACAGGAGCACCGCGAGAATGACGGCGCGCGCACCAGCGAACCGCGGCCCGATGAGCCACACGAGCGGAACGAAGACGATTGCGGCGAACGTCGTCACGAGCGCGCCGAGCGACATCGCGCGCTTCCCCGCATCCTTCTGCTTCGTGGGGTCTGTGGGGAGTCGCCACATCTCCTTTGGGACATGCGCGAACACGTTCCGGTGCGTCCACGCCGTTCCCCAGAAGAGCCAATCAATGAGGTGGAAGAGGACGACGGTGATGATAGTGATGACGAGGAGCGCGATGGTGGGAGACATAGAGATAAATTTCTAATGACTAATTTCTAATTTCTAATCAAACCCCAAGCACCAATGTCCAATGACCAAGCGATTTGGGTATTGGGATTTTGGTCATTGATTAGAAATTAGTAATTAGAAATTAAATTATTTATCCTACACGCTATTGCAAATGTCGAGCAACATTCGCATTGTGCTCCTCGAGTGTCCTCGAGAACACTGTCTTCCGCTCCTTCGTGGTGAGGAAGAACCAGTACGGGGATTCCTTCGGTCGGAGCGCGGCGAGGATTGCACTCATCCCGGGATTACCGATGGGGCCACGGGGGAGGCCCGGGTACCGATACGTATTGTACGCCGAATCCACAGCGGCGTCCTCTCGAGACACGCGGGGATCGCGCTTGCCGGTCACGTAGTTCACCGACGCATCCACCTGGAGGAGCATGCCACGATCGCGTCGCTTCCAGAGGATCCCAGCGGCCGTCGCACGATCGTCGTGATTCGAGATCTCCGCTTCAATGATCGAGGCCATGGTGATGATCTGGTGGAGCGAACGCCCGCTCGCGGCAACTTCCGCCCGAAGTTCCGGCGTGAGCTTGCGATCGAAATTCTCAAGCAGCTTCCGCACGATATCCTCCACCGAGGCGTCCGCATACACGCGGTACGTATCCGGGAAGAGGTACCCATCGAGACCAATGAAATCAGGTTTGTCGCTCTCGCGCAGGAACGCGAAGTCGGTAGAGAAATCCTTCGGCCGTGGAATCGCAGGGTCCGCGCTCCGGTAGTCCATCGCAGGGAACCCAACGAGCTCGTGAAGTTCCTCGGCCTGCGCAATGCCCTCGCGCTCAAGGTACTGACCGATGTCGCGGAGGTTCCAGCCCTCGATGATACGAACCTCACGCTCCGGACGTGGCTGTGTCGTCGTGAGGAGCCGTGCGAGCGACCATGCGGACAGGTGCGGGCTCACCGTGTAGCGACCAGCGTGAATTGGCTGACGACCCGCGGCGACGAGCAAGCGGAAGGTGGTCGGACGCTGGAGGACGTTGATCCGTTGCAGCGTGACGACCGCGGCGTCAGTACCCTCGGGAACATCAACGGTGACCGACGGCGCGCCGGTTAGTCCCTGCGGGAGCACCGCGAGGATGCCGAACGTGACCAACACAACACCGACGAGCACGAGGAGTACGATGGCACCGAACACCAAACGTGATCGCTTCCGTCGGTGGCTGAATCCGAGGACGCCCTGCGGCTGATAGAGAGGAGAGTCAATCCTCATAGATACTCGTTGAGCCCGCGGCGTTCGAGTTCCTCGACGATCTTCTTCACCTCCTGCGCGCGATCGCGTGGACAGATGAGGAGCGCGTCCGGCGTGTCGATGATGACGCAGTGCTCAAGCCCGTACGTCGCGACGAGCTTGCCCGGAGGCGCGACGACGAGGTTCCCGTTCCCTTCGACCCCGACGTGCATGCCGCGGACGACGTCGGCATTCGGATCGCGCGCGAGGATCTCGTGCACCGCGCGCCAGCTTCCGACATCCGCCCATGCGAACGACGCGGGGATGACGACGAGGTCCGTGAGTTTCTCCATGAGACCGTAGTCAATCGAGATCTTCGGCATCGCAAGGAAGGCACGGGTCACTGCGTGCGCATCATGGGTACCCCGGAGTGACGCGAGCGCGGTCGCGTGCTCGGGGAGGTGCGCCGCGAGATCC
This sequence comes from uncultured Gammaproteobacteria bacterium, assembly GCA_964585225.1. Classification (GTDB taxonomy): domain Bacteria; phylum Patescibacteriota; class Patescibacteriia; order JACPHY01; family JACPHY01; genus CAZPCZ01. The sequence goes on along the minus strand of CAZPCZ010000019.1, from coordinate 11,087 downwards.
CTCAGGAGCGCTGATGCCCGGAACACGAAGAGCGCGGGGTTCCAGAGGTGGCGGCCGGAGTCCACGTACTGCGCCGCTCGCACCGCATCGGGCTTCTCAACGAAACGAACCATAGGGAGCGGCTGGAGGAACCGATCTCCAACCGGCTCGGCGAGCTCGAGGTACCCATACCCGGTCTCCGGGTACCGTGGGGTGAGACCGACGAGCGACACGCCTCGATCGCCCGACTCCGCCGATTGAAACGCGGACTCGATCGCATCGAGGTACGCCGATGCATCCGCGATGTACGCATCGGCGTTGATCGTCACGAACACCGCTGCGGGATCCCGCTCGGAGAGCCGGAGCGCTGCGTACCCAATCGCCGCTGCGGTGTCTCGACTGATCGGCTCCACGATGTCGTTCCCTTCGGGGAGCTCCGGGAGCTGGCGGCGGACCTCACCGACATGCTCCGCGAGCGTGGAAACGAACACGCGCTCAGGCGGGAACACCTGTCGGACCCGTCGGTACGTCTTCTGGAGCAGCGTATCGTCATCGAGCAGCGCGCGCACCTGTTTCGGCGCGCTCCGTCGGGACAACGGCCAGAGGCGGGTTCCGGAACCCCCGGCAAGGATGACGGCGTATCGCATACGGCTGCACGGTAGCAGTTTTTCGCTCCATGAACACGACGAGGCGGTCGGATCGACGAGAGGGCGTTGACGTGCTATACTACAAGTGCCTGCATCGTCCTTTGCTGTGGATACGATCTCCAAGGCTCCTAGAATCTCAGCGAGCCACCCGGAGCAATCCCATATCCACGGCGGCATCACCGTGAGAGGAGGAGCGGAACGCTCCCCCACGAAAACAGAGACAAAAATCCATGCGATCGACTTCTGACCACGCGCGAGCCCGCCTAAATTTTGCGCGGCTTCATGTTGGCGGGCAAGAAAAGCGCCAAAGTCTCCTCGTACGCGACGCGACGCCTGCGTGGAGAAATTTTGGCGGGCAGGCACGATTCGCGGGGGTCGTGTTCTCGTTCCTCCTCTTCCTCGTCCTCCCGAACGCTGCGGTGTCCGCTGGCATCCACCCGGATGCCGTCGTTGCGCACACGAACGCCATCCGCATGCGCGCAGGGCAGTCGGCCCTTCGGGTAGACCACGCGCTCGCTGCCGCTGCGCAGCACCGAGCAGAAGAGCTCGCTGCCGCAGCACACTTCGACCATACGCGTCCCGATGGCGCGCCGTTCTCGACAATCGTGACGGCATCTGGCTACCCCTTCGCACGGGTTGGGGAAAACCTCGCGATTGATTTTCTCAATGAGCAGCCGCTCGTGCGTGCATGGATGGAGAGTGAGGGGCATCGCGTGAACCTCCTCAATGCGTCGCACACGCACATTGGTGTCGGCGTGGCAACCGGAACCTACCACGGCGTTCCGACGACGGTCGTCGTGCAGCTGCTCGGGAGCACCCGAGCACCGGCACAACGGGGATGGAACCGGCTCCCGAGCGCCCTCCCGATTGGATAACCCAGGTGCAACGTGAGACACCGCTCGCTACGGGTGAGGGGTGCTTTTCGCTTGCCACCACCGTCGTACCCCGCGCTGCACGAACCACCAGACGACGAGCGCGAGCAGCGCACCAGCAATCACATCACTCACGTAGTGCACGCCGACGAACACCCGAGCGACGCCCACCGCCGCCGCACTCGCGAGGAGGAGCACCTGCGCCCATCGTCGCCGGATCACCGCGGCAGCTGGAATCGCGATCGCGAACGCGAGCGTCGCATGGTCGGATGGGAATGATTTCTCGTTCACGTCCTTCACAATGAGCTGCCGGACAGGGTGCTGGACGAACGGTCGCTCCCGAAAGGCAACCACGCCAATGAACTGACTCACGGCGTACGCGATGACCAGCGTCCCGATGAGTTCGACGGAGATCAGCGCGCGTTCGGCCGGCAGCGTCCGCACGAGCACGAGGACGACGAGCGCGACAAGGACGAAAAGCAGCCCAGTCGCCGCGAACATGCCGAGCACATCAAGCATCGGCCACCGTCCCACGAACCCATTGATCCAAAATGTCACCGCGAGATCAATCGCCATACCACTCCACTGCTTTTACACCCTTATACCTCTACGCCTCTACACCTTTACACCTCCTCAATGAGCCGCTTAAACTCCTCCACCATCGGCACCTGCTCCGGTTCCGTGCCGTACGCCTCAGCGAGGCGGAGCGCCGCCCAGTCCGCAGTGAGGAGCGAGGTGAAGATACGCTGCCAGACGGATGTGCCATCGATCGGTACGACCTCAACGGCGAGCCCTCGCTGCGCGTAGAGCCCACGCGTGATCTCCATGCGACGCTGCACACGCGGGTCGTCGTTCGCGTCCGTGAGGAAGATGCCGTGGAGACGATCGGAGAGCGGCGCGGTCGTTGGAATCCGGTCGAACCCGGTCATCTCGTTGTGATTCAACTCCGGGAATACATTCGTGAACGCTGGAATCTTGCTGGTCTCGTTGAACTTGATTTTCCAGTTGTGTGCGATGCCAGCGTTGCGCTCCGAGGCGTAGACGAGCGGAATCTTGCCCCGGAGACGAGCTGCGAGCTCGGCTCCGTTGCCTGCACACCGATCAGTATCGAGCGAGTATCGAAGCTCCCGAAGTTCCGCCATCCCGATATCATCACCGACGAATGCCATGAGCGCGACGAGGTTGAAGCCAAGCGCGGAGCGCGGCTGGATACCGGTGTCCGGAACCCGAATGTATGGTGAGCGGCTCGCTTCCGCGAGGCGGAGGAGCTCACCACCGGTACCGATCGCCACGACTGGCAACCGACGGTCGAGCGCGGTTTGGAATGCATCGAGCGCCTCCTCGGTGTTACCGGAGTACGAACTCACGATGACGAGGCGCTCGTCGAGGTCGGTCGCCGGCAGTCCGTAGTCACGGTGTGCGATGACGTCGAGCTCTGGCCGCCACGCCTGTAGGAGTTCCGGCACGAGGCACGATCCACCCATCCCCGCAATCACAAATTTCTCGCGCAGCTCCAGCCGCGCGACATGCTCAATCACCGGCTCGAACTCAAACTGCTTTGGAAAATCCCGTAGTGCTTGTTCCATCATAGAGTTTCTCCGCCCACTCCCCCACCCCCAATGACGCCTCTGCCGCATCAAGCTCGGCTGCGGTCGCGTGTGTCGCGGGGTGCTGGGGCGTGAAGAGGGAGCAGCAGTCGTCGTATGGGCGACTCGAGATCACAGCGGTCCCAATGGCCTCCGCTTGCCGGATGATCTCCATCTTATCGTATCCGAGCAACGGACGGAACACCGGCAACGTCGCTACCGCCTCGACCGCCGCTATGTTCGGAATGGTCTGCGAGGCAACCTGTCCAAGGTTCTCCCCGGTCACGAGCGCTATGATGCTCTTCCGTGCCGCGATCCGCTCCGCAACGCGGAACATCATGCGGCGGTACAGGAGCACGCGGAGCGCTGTGGGGGCCTCCGTCATCACCTGCTTCTGGTACTCAATGAGTGGGACGAGGAAAAGTTTCCCGAGATTCTGCTGCCAGGCATTGAGGGTACGAACGATCTCCTCGACGTTCCGGATGGAGGCGTCGGATGTGTACGGGTAGCTGTGGAAATGGATGAAATCGGTGACGCACCCACGCTTCATCATCCGCCAGGCGGCGACCGGGGAGTCGAACCCGCTTGAGAGCAGGGTGAGCACGCGGCCGGAAATGCCAACCGGAAGTCCGCCGGGCCCCTCGACTCGCTCGAGGAGCACAAACGCCGTCTTCTCGACAATCTCCACGGCCACCGTGAGGTCGGGGTGCTCGAGGTCAACACTAAGCCCCGTCGCATCGGCGATTGCCGCACCGAGCTCTCGCTCAAGCTCCTGCGAGGTTGCGGGGTAGGATTTGTTGCCACGCTTCACACGAACGGCAAAGGATTGACACCTGACATTTTCCGCCAGAGGCGGATCCGCCTTTGGCGGAGACACCTGACATTTGACCAACTCCACCGTGTTTTCGATAAGCTGCTTCCGCTCCTGCCGCACCTCGTAGCCGAACAGGAAATTGGCAATCCCGAAAACCTGAGCCAGCGCTGTAGCGGCGACCTTCAGGTCGCCACGTGGAGGCCTAAAGGCCTCCGCTACGTATCCGAATCGAGCAGCAACGCGCCCCGACATCCGCTGCACTCGCGCCCCCGCAACATCACGAATCGCCCACCGGATATTCCCGATGAGCTGTCGCTCAAACCACTCGCGGTTCCGCCCCTTCAGCGCAATCTCGTGGTAGTGGATGACCGCAACGGGTGTAAAAGGCATAGAGGTGTAAGGCGTAGCGCAATGCTCTTACACCTCTACACCTTACACCTCTACGCTCCTCTACTCCTCCGTCCCTCTACACCCTTACACCTCGCTCCTCACCGCACGTGCTTCTCCGCTGCTTCCCCAAAGCACTCCGTGATCGCCTTCTTCACCACCGCTTTCGAGAAGTCGTTACTCAAGAGCTTCTCGATGACGTCGGCGATGGACATCTGCTTCGCGTCCACCGCGAACTTCAGGCTGTCGCACCGTTCGATCGCGCGACGGAGCTGCAGATGCTCCTCATCGAGCCCGTCATCCTTCTTTTGCGGCGCATCGCCTCTACGCTTGAAAAAATCGAGGAAGGACATATTTTACAGGAGTGATTGTCCGGTCATACCGGCTGGCTGCCGGATCCCCATGATCTTGAGCACGGTCGGCGCGACGTCGGCAAGGATGCCGACCGGCTGAAGGAGCGAGAGGTCCCACTCGAGTTCCTGGAGCTCGGAGTTCACCTGGCCCTCGTACTGTTTGCCGCAGATGATGAGCGGCACCGGGTTCGTCGCGTGCTCTTTGTCAATCTCGCCAGTTTGAAGATTCTGCACCTCCTCGGCGTTGCCGTGATCGGCAGTAATCACGAGGACGCCGCCGGCTGCCGTGACCGCCGCCTCGAGCTTGCCGAGACATTCGTCAACGACTCCGATCGCCTCGACGGTCGGCTTCACTTTCCCCGTGTGTCCCACCATGTCCGGATTCGCGTAGTTCATGACCACGCCATCGTACTTCCCGCTCTCGATCTCCTCAATGACTCGCCTCGTGATCGCGCGGGCGGACATCTCGGGTTTCTGATCGTACGAGGCCACCTTTGGCGACGGGATCAGCACGCGCTCTTCACGTGGGAACTCCTTCTCACGCATCGCGTTGAAAAAGAATGTCACATGCGCATACTTTTCCGTCTCCGCGATGTGGAGCTGTTTCAAACCATGGTCGCTCCACACATTCGCGAGGCACGTCGGGATGGCCTCCGCTGGATATGCAACCTCCATATCGAGCCCGGCCTCATACTCCATCATCGCCGCAAAGAACAATTTTTGTATCCGATCGCGCTTGAACCCGTCGAACTTTGCGCTCACGAAGGCGTTCGCGAGCTGGCGCGCACGGTCTGCACGGTAGTTGAAGAAGATGACCGCATCACCATCCCCGATCGTCGCAATCGGCTTCCCACCACCCGTGATGACTGTCGGTGGAAACTCCTCGTCATACACCTTCTTCGCGTAGGACGCCCCGATGGCCTTGATGGGGTCGTCGGCCGTCTCCCCTATCCCATCCACCATCGCGCGGTACGCCTTTTCCTCCCGATCCCAACGATTGTCGCGATCCATCGCGAAGTATCTGCCGGAGACTGATGCAATGGTCCCCACCCCAAACTTCTTACATTCTTGCTTGAGGCGTTTGATGAAGCCTTCCCCACTGTTGTAAATCGCATCTCGTCCATCGAGGATGGCGTGTATAAAAACATTACTGACTCCGTTCCGTTTCATGGTGTCCAGGAGCGCGAAGAGATGCTCCTGGTGGCTGTGCACGCCGCCGGGCGAGACGAGGCCGAGGAGGTGAATCTTCGATCCATTCTTCTTCGCGTGGGCGACGGCTTTGAGGAACACCGGATTCTCGTAGAATGTTCCGGCGGCGATCTCCTTATCAATGCGCGGCCGACTCTGATAGAACACGCGGCCACTCCCGATGGAAAGGTGGCCGACTTCCGAGTTCCCCATTTCTCCCCGCGCGAGCCCCACCTCAAGTCCCGACGAGCGGACGAGCATCGCCGGGTATTTTCGGATAAGCGCATCAATATTCGGCGTCTTCGCGCGCCGAATCGCATTCCCCTCATGCTCCGGCGCCACGCCAAACCCATCGAGGACACAAACGACGACGGGCTTGGGGCGATGTGATGCCATAGTAGTCACAGCCGTTCCACGAGATCCTCGATTGACCAATCGACATCATGGAGGATCCCGCGGAGCGTCCCGATTGGAAGGTCGCGCGTATGCATCGGAATGACAGCGCGACGGCCATCAACATGCCGGAGCATGATATGGCTCCCATGCTGCCGATCACGAACAAAACCCTCTCGCAAGAGGGCAGCGATGAGCTTCCGTGGTGTAACCCGCGGCAACTTAGGCATACTGACGACGCGTGCGATGCGTTCGCGTTCGCCGCCGCAGCTCCACGGTCTCGAAGGACTCCAAACTCCGCTCTTCCGGAACCACCTCTCCGTGCGCGAGGAGCGACTCCACGTAGAGCTCAATCGCCTCTTTGAGGTGCGCCTTTGTCTCCACGATGGTCTTCCCCCAGGTGTGACACCCGCGGAGCGCGGGCACGTACCCATGGTATCCTCTCGTGTCCGGTTCAATGATGACGCGGTAGGTTCGGTGCATAGACCATTCTAGTATACCACCACACCCTTGACCCAGCACCACTTTACAGCGAAGTGGTGCTGGGTTGACGCCGCCAACTCCGAAAACATCGGACCGGGGTTTCGCATTGCGTGTCCCGAAAAAGACCCCTGGGGTCTTTTTCGGAAAGGACCTCTATGCTCATTTTGTGGCGAGTTCCTGCTCGATCTCGAGGAGTCGATTGTATTTTTCAACCCGTTCGCTCCGTGAGAGTGAGCCGGTTTTGATGTACTCCGCGTTCGTCGCGACCGCGAGGTCGCTAATGAACGTGTCCGCGGTCTCGCCGGAACGGTGGGAGATGACGATGCGGTACTTATGCTTCCGCGCGAGCGCGATTGCGCGCATGGTTTCCGTGAGCGAACCGATCTGGTTCACCTTCACGAGGATCGCGTTCCCCACTTTCTTCCGAATCCCCATCTGAAGACGCTTCACGTTGGTGACAAAGAGGTCGTCGCCGACGATCTGCGTCGTCTTCCCCACGCGTGCGGTGAGCTCCTTCCACGCATCCCAATCGTCTTCATCGAGCGGATCTTCGATGGAGATGAGCGGGTACTTCGACACCCACCGCTCAACGAGTGCGATCATTTGCTGCGGGGTCCAGGGGGTCTTTGGATCCTTGAAGAAGTAACGACCGTTCTCCGTAGGGGCGGGCTTTACGCCCGCCCGCGGGCGGGGATGAACCCCGCCCCTACGTTCTGTGGGCTCATAGAATTCGCTCGCAGCGATATCGAGTCCGAGTGCGACGTCCTTCCCTGGTTTGTACCCCGCCTTCACGATCGCTTCCATGATGACCTTGAGCGCGCGCTCGTTGTCGCCGAGCCGAGGAGCGAATCCCCCCTCATCGCCAACGGTCGTCGGGAAGCCACGCTTGCCGAGAATCCCTTTGAGCGCGTGGAACACCTCGGTCCCCACGCGGAGCCGCTCGGAAAACTGCTCTCGTTGCGGGATCACCATGAACTCCTGAATCGAGAGGCCGGAGTTTGCGTGGCGACCACCATTGAGGATGTTCATCATCGGAAGCGGCAAGCTCCAAGCTACAAGCCGCAAGCCGAAGGCCTTACGAACATATCGATACAGTGGAAGGCGAGATGCGGCCGCCCCCGCGCGAGCACATGCGAGAGACACCGCGAGGATCGCGTTCGCACCGAGCTTCGATTTGTTCGCGGTTCCGTCCAGCTTCAGCATGAGACGATCGAGTGCCTCCTGCTTCGTGGCGTCCTTCCCAACCAACGCCTTCGCGATCGGCCCGTTGACATTCGCGACCGCTTTGTGTACTCCCGCTCCTCCATACCGCTTCGCGTCGCCGTCACGAAGCTCCAGTGCTTCGTGCACGCCGGTCGAGGCACCGGACGGCACCGCTGCGACGCCGCGATGTCCGTCCTCGAGCACAACCTCCGCTCGGACGGTCGGATTCCCGCGGGAATCCAAAATTTCCCACGCCTGAATACCCGTGATATGCATACGAACAAAAATTACTGCATGAGCGGAGTAAGTCCAGGAAGTTTTTCGCCAGCCAGAAACGCGAGCATCGCGCCGCCGCCGGAGGACACGTGATCAATGTACCGCGCCATCTCGGTCTGCGCCAGGATCGCGAGCGTCTCGCCGCCGCCGACCACGCCAAACGCCCTCCCGGACGACCGCGTCGCGATGAGCCGAGCGAGGATGACGCTCCCGTGGTGGAAGGGTGGCTGCTCGAACTTCCCCATCGGCCCGTTCCATACGATCGTCGCGGCAGACTTCAACTGCTGAGCGTATGCGCGGATCGTCGCCGGACCGATGTCGAGGATCGCGAGCGGCTGTTCGCAAATGATGTGCGGTCTCGCTCCGATCGTAACGACGCGAGGGTTTGGGCGCTTAGCACCCGGATCCCCCACGACGACGTCAAGTGGCATCGTGAGGTTCCGACGTTTCTGGTTGCGCGCGAGCTGCTTTGCCGCGGCAATGCCAGATGCCTCCACAAGCGATGCGCCGACCCCGTACCCGCGTGCGGCGTAAAAATTATTCACCAACGCACCGCCGAGGAGCACCGCGTCGGCAACACCGAGCAAGCGTTCGATGACCGGAAGTTTCGTCGAGATCTTCGCTCCACCGATGAGTGCGACGAACGGTGGTGCGGGATCCTCGAGCAATCGCGAGAGTACCGTCACTTCGCGCTCGACGAGGAGACCCGCAGCGGATGGGAGCAATGTCGGCGCGAGCGCGACGGACGCATGCGCTCGGTGGCAGACCCCGAATGCGTCGTTCACGTACGCGTCCGCGAGGGTCGCGAGTTGCCGCGCGAACGAACGGTCGTTCGCCACCTCACCGGGATACCGTCGGATATTTTCAAGGAGCGCGATAGATCCCCCACGGAGCGCATCGAGTCGACGGGCGAGCGCTGGCGTGCCGATGCGGTCGCGAAGGAACTGAACGCGCCGTTTCCCGAGGAGCTGTTCGAGGTGTTCCGCGACCGGTGCGAGCGTCTCGCGCGGTTTCCCCTCCTTGAGGTGCGAGATGAGGATCGGCGTCGCCCCGGCAGCGAGGAGCGCCTCGATCGTCGGAACGGTCAGCCGGATGCGTACGTCATCCGCGAGGCGTCCGCTCGCGATCGGCACGTTGAAATCGACGCGCACGAAAACGCGTTTGCCACGGAGATCCCCGAGATCATTGATGGTCCGCAGAACCATAGATACGAATATGCGAATGCTATGCAAATGATGCGAATATGCGAAACGACCCGCAACCATTGCGTACGAACCATGCTACGCAATGGAGTTCAGCACGCGCTTCGGTATGAGGGTCCTCATCCGAAAATTGACGAGGATCCCGAGTTTGCAGTTGAGCGAACGAAGGTATCGCAACACCTGCGTGTAGTCTTCACGCTCGAGCACTGGTTTCGCCTTGAGTTCCACCACAATACGATTCTCGATGAGAAAATCGACTCGATTGCGCCCTGGGCGCTCGCCGTCGAAAGCGAGAGGCAGCACTTTCTCTCGCTCGTATGTCAGCGCCGCGCACTGCAGTTCATGCTCCACCGCATCGGCATACTGCTGTTCACTACAGTAACGTCCGAGCGCATTATGCACGGTAAAGAACACCCCGTTCAGCACGTACGAGAGTTGTGAATCAATGAGCTTGGTCTCCGCCATTCGCATATTCGTCAGATCCGCATGGAATTCGCATATTCGTATCTCTAATCATTCTGGACGTAGAGCCGTGCTCCCCTCCACCACATCCGTAATCCCAAACGGAGCCCCATGGCCGAGCAGAAGTATCGGAGGTCCACGAACGAACGGAGCAACCACGGCCCGCGACCAACCCATGTCCAGTTCCGGTACGCGAGCCCGGCGTACTTCCCGCCGAGTGGGACGATGGACGGGAGCGGCGATGGCCGGAATCGCTTGGGCGGATACCCATCGAGGCACGCGAGCACGTTCGCGGCCGCGACTGGTGCCTCACGCACCGCAACTGATGCGATCGGCGGGAGCGGCTGCGTCGCTCGCGGGGGCGTGAACGATGCGCAGTCACCGAGCGCAAACACGCACTGCTCGTTCTGAATGAGGAGGTCCTCACCGACCACCACGCGCCCCTTAGGATCACACGAGAGTCCCGATCCCTTGAGCAATGCTGGGAACTGGATGCCGCCGGTCCACACGATGAGGTCCGCCTCCAGTGTACAGGAATCGCCGGCGAATCCGCAGAGGAGCCGCTCGCGCTCTTCGCCCGGTTTCAAAGATCGGGGCGCGATGATCGCGCGTCCGAGCTCCACCTGCTTCACCGCTGCGTCGAGGAGCACGCGCACGCCGAGCCGATGGAGCCGCTGGAGCGCCAGCCGTGAGAGCCGCTCGGGGAACGCGGCGAGCAGGCGCGAGGCCACCTCCACGAGCGCAATCTCGTAGTCGTGCGAGCGGATGTCGCCGCGGACAACGAGCGTACGGAGATAGTTCCCGAGCTCGGCGGCGAATTCGACACCGGTCGCTCCCCCGCCGCCGATGAGGATGGAGATCTTCTGCTCGGTCCCGCGCTTCGCGCGCTCAACGAGATCGAGCATGTGTCGGCGGATGCGGAGCGCGTCACGCACGGATTTCAGCGGGATCGCGTGCTCTTTGAGCCCAGCGATTCCGTAGTACGCGGTCTCCGCGCCGATGGCAAGAACGAGCGCGTCGTACCGCACCGCATCCCCACCGCGTAGTTGCAGCGTCCGTGTACGCCGATCGATGCTCATGGCCTCATCGCACCGGAACGTCAGGTGCTTCCCACGCAGGAGACGATCGTACGCGTGGAGGTTGATGCACACACCGCTCGCGAGGATCTTCTCACAGTCCTCCGGTCGCCCCGCTGCGGATCCGTTCGCGACCTCGTACAGCAACGCGTGGAACTCGTGGTAC
>CAZPCZ010000018.1:0-21564 GCA_964585225.1 uncultured Gammaproteobacteria bacterium | reverse complement strand
GCGGGGATCCCGTACCAATTCCTCGCGTCGCGCGGCCTCTACCGGAAACCGATCATCCTCGACATCCTCGCGTACCTCCAACTCCTCGATAACTACCACGAGAGCCCGGCGTGCTACCGCGTGCTCAACATCGCGACGTTTGGGTTCACGTACGACGAGCTCCTCCTACTGACGAATTGGGCCGGACGGAAATCGAAATCACTCTTCGAGGTGCTCCGTGAGGCACGAGTGGTCCCCGGCGTGACGCCGAAGACGCTCGAGAAGATCGAGCGCGTCCTCGCGCTCATTGGGAAGCATGCGGAGCTCAGCCGCACGGCGTCGGTCCGCGAGGTCATCCTCGCGTTCCTCGAGGAGAGCGGGACCCTCAAGTCCATCACCGACGAAGAGACGGCAGAGGACCATGCGACCGTGGGGTTCCTCAACCAGTTCTGGAAACGCATCGAAACATTTGAAGAGGCCACTGACGAGCCGACCGTCAAACGATTCATGGAGACGATTGATCTCGAACGCGAGGCAGGGGATGAGGGGTCGCTCCCCGCCGACCCGAACGAGGGACCCGAAGCAGTGAAGGTACTCACCGTACACGCGGCAAAGGGACTCGAATTCCGGTACGCGTTCGTTGTGAATCTCGTCGAGCAGCGGTTCCCGGCGACGGATCGACCGGAAGCCATCGAGGTCCCCGACGCGCTCACGAAGGTTATCGTTCCTGAGGGAGACATGCACATCGCGGAAGAACGGCGCCTGTTCTACGTCGCGCTCACGCGTGCGAAAGAGGGGGTGTATCTCAGCTACGCGGATGACTACGGCGGAGCGCGTAAGCGGAAACCGAGCCGGCTCCTCACGGAGCTTGGACTCGAGCCGAAAGTCGAGAGTCGAAAGTCGAAAGCTCCGGTTTCGTCGTTGAAAGCTCCAGCGGCCAAACTAATGACTAACGACTTACGACTAACGACTCCCGTGGCGCACGCGCTCCCCTCCAAACTCTCCTTCACGCAGCTCAAGGCATACCAGACGTGTCCGTGGCAGTACCATTACGCGCACGTGCTCCGTGTGCCGATCCGAGGGCGGTATGTGTTTTCGTTCGGGCAGACGATGCACCTGACGCTGCAGCGATTCTTTGACCGCGTGCTCGAACGGACCTCCGTACAGCAGGCGGACCTCTTCGATCAGGTGAAATCCGAAATCCGAAATCCGAAATCCGAAACAAATTCAAATACCAAAATGCTGAAACTTGAGGAGTTACTGGAGATCTACGAACGGGCGTGGATTGACGATTGGTATGAATCGCCGAAACAGAAGAAGGAGTACTTCGAGAATGGGAAGCGCATCCTCAAGGAATTCTATGCGAAGCACGAGCGGGAAGGCTGGCCGGCAGTTCGAGCGACCGAACAGCCGTTCACGGTGAAATTTGGAACGTACAGTGTGATGGGGAAGGCGGATCGCATTGACCAGTTGTCGGATGGCAGCGTAGAGATTATTGATTACAAAACGGGGAGGGCCCGTGAGAAGCTCGAGACGGACGATAAGACGCAGCTCCTCATTTACCAGGTCGCGGCAACACAGGCGCTTGGGTTGCAGCCGAAACTCCTTTCGTACTACTATTTCGAGACGAACGAAAAATTATCGTTCCTCGGGACGTCCGAAGAACTCGAGCAGCTCACGACGACCGTGACGGACATTGGTGCCCGTATTGCGAGTGGTGACTTTGCGCCAACCCCCGGCCGCCACTGCCAGTACTGCGACTTCAAGAACATTTGCCCGTATGCCGTCACCTGAGGTGTTTCTTCCGATCGAGAAGGGGCCGGAACGTACGTCGAGTGCGATTGAGTTGCTTCGCCGGGAACTCCATGATGACCTCGGGGCATTTTCTCATGACGACCAGGAACTCGTGCGACGACACTGTGCTGGAGCATCACTACCCGGTGACCAACAGGGACGACTCGATCGCGCCGTCCAATCGTGGTGGCAGGACAAGTACGGATTTCCATTCCGTCTCAAGCAATCGCGTGATGAGGTGCTCCTGAGGAAGCACCTCCCGCCGGAGGAGGTGCGCCGCCGGCGAGTACTCCAGCGCGAGTTCTTTGAGGCGGTTGCGTCGCGCGATCGCCGGCGTATCGAGGACGTCAAGAAACGGTACGTTGATGAGTACCCCGACCAGCTTGAGGCCGTCGAGGCGCTCTTCGGTATCCGAGATCTCCTGCGACTCCAGTCTTCACTCGATGTGAAACGAGCGCGGAGAGATTACCGCATTGAGAAGGATGTACTTCAGAGTCTCACGGAGTACCAGTTCCTCCTCACGCACTTCCTTGCCATGAACGGTGATGACAAGGAGATGCTCGCGCAATTCTGGACCGTCGTGGAGTACACCGCGAAACAGATGAAGCGAACTCGTGAACTCAACCGTATCCGTCGCGGTATTCTGAGCCAGGTTGCAACGGTTCGGCTCCTCGAATCGCTCCGTCTCAATCCGCAACTCTCACACCCCGAGCAGGACGCGTTCGATGCGATCGATCTCTGGGTTGATGGTGGGACCGCGGTGCAGGTGAAAGGATCATCGGAAGCGATGCAGCCGTCGCTCCTCGAGGACGAGGAACTCGCATTTCCGAACATCCAAACGCGGCACCACCAGGAGCGCCGGCATTTCAACTCGAGGCTCGCACACGATTCTGCGCGGTTCCGCGCAAAACTCCGGGACTACGCGGCGCGCACCCAGCAGGAGCTCCGTGGATACCTCCTCGTCATCCCGAACGACAAAATTGATTTCATCACCGGTGAGCCCGCGCCGGAGCTCGTGGAGTATTTCCGGAAGGAATTCGCTGCGAGGGGGCTGAGCGGTGATCGTGAACCGCCCGCTGAGCTCCGTGATGCTGCGTGAAGCACATGCGCTACGACTTTCTCATCATCGGCAGCGGTGGGATGCAAGGACGGATCGTGAGCCGCGATCTCTGGGAGCGTGGCCGTTCACTCTTTCTCGCGGATCACTACCGTGAGGGATCCGAGCCACTCCTCGAGCGTGACCCAAAGCTCCCGTTCAAGTACCTCGACCTCCGCCGTGCACGTGAAGCCGCGGCGTTCATCGCGCGGACCGACGCACCGGTCGTCATCAACTGCGCAGAGGGCGACTGGATTATTGATGTCTTCCGGGCATGCCTCGCAGCGGGACGACACGTCATTGACCTTGGCTCCGATATCCCAATGACGAAGGCGCAGCTCGCGCTCCACGGCACGTTCAAGCGCGCGGGGCTCATCGGTATCACCGGCTGTGGGTCGACACCCGGCATCAACGACGTCATGCTCTGGTATGCCGCGCAGCGCCTTGACCACCTCACGACCGTTGAGGTTGGGTTCGCGTGGGACTCGAGCATCAAGCGGTTCCTTGTTCCGTTCTCCATGGCGAGCATCATTGAGGAGTTCACGGAACCTGCCGCCGCGATCGAGGATGGGAAGTGGGTATACCGTCAACCACTCGATACGCTCGTCGAGCGGGAATTCCGAGCGGTCGGAATACAGCGCTGCTTCATTGTCCGTCACCCTGAGACGTACACGTTCTACCGTTACCATCGACGGAACGGCCTCCGGAATCTTCGATTCTACGCGAGTTTCCCTGCACACTCGTTCGACGTCATCAGGATGCTCATGGAGCTCGGCCTCGGGAGCGGGGAGCCGGTCACGATTGACGGAGCGGAGATCCAGCCGGTCGAGGCGACCGCACGGACGCTCCAGCGTCTCCCAATGCCGGAGGGGTACGAGGAGACTGAGAATCTTTGGGTTGACGTCACTGGTCGGAAAGGACGAAAGACGACGCGTATCCGCATGGAATGCATCGTGCCGACGCTCCCGAACTGGCGGGACGCCGGATGCAATATCGACACCGGATTTCCGGCGTCGATCATTGCGCAGATGGTTGCCGATGGGACGATCACCGCCCGCGGGTGCTTCTCGCCGGGGCCAGTCGTTCCGATCGAGCCGTTTTTTGCCGCCCTGCGGGAGCGCGGCATGACGATCTACGAGGACGGAAAACCGCTGCGGTGACGATGGTGGTCACGCCGTCGCATGCGCGGTGCGGAGGCGCATCTCCTCCGTCTGTTCCTTCCGGAGGCGCGCGAACGTCGTTGCGGTCCACGGCTTGCCCGTGATGACCTCGGAGAGCCACACGCCGCCGAGGAGGTGGGGCATGACGACGAAGTCTGCACCGGCGTCGTAGAGCGGTTGGAGATCGCGGGCGTGGTTCGCGGTCGCGATGAACCGGGCATCGGTATTTCGTGCTGCACGGAGGTGCCGGATGAGTACGAGCTGCGCATCGAGGTCCGGGATTGTGGAGACGACGAGGTTCGCGCTCGCGAGCGGGAGAGACTCGAGGAACTCGACATCCGATGCGTCGCCGAAGTGCACGGGGATGCCGCGCCCACGGAGCTTTCGGATCGCATCTGGGTTATCATCAACGACTGCGAATCGAACGTCTTTTGTCTGGAGCGCTTCAGCGACCTTCCAGCCGATGCGGTGGTAGCCGAACAGCCACGCGTCGTAGACCTCCCGCGTGCGTTCCGATTGATGGCGCTCTGATCCAAATCGCCTGAGGAACGGGTGGAGGAATTGGAAGAGTTGTTCGTTGTACGTGACGAGGTACGTCGACGCGACAATCGTGACGAGTGCGGTGAGCGTGAACGCGGCGAGCGTGTCGCCTCCGACGTGCCCGAGGCGTTCCCCGACGAGGAGGAGCACGAACCCGAATTCGCTCACCTGCGCGGCGGTGACGCCGGCGAGGAAACTGTTCCGTCGCGTGAACCCGAGCCAGCGGTAGATGATGTAGAGGATGACCGGATTCCCGATGAGGATGAAGGCGGAGAGGAGCGCACCGATTGCAACCACGGGGGCAACATCCGTGAGGCGCATCGTCGCACCAAGGATGAGGAAGAAGAGGACGAGGAAGAAGTCGCGCAGTGGCCGCACGCGACTCGCGATCTCCGGCTGGTACGGGGATGCGGCGAGCGTGATACCGGCGGCGAGCGCGCCGAGTTCGAGCGAGAAGCCAGCCCAATGAACTGCTGCGGCAACACCGAAGCACCACGCGATCGTCGTGAGGAAGAGGTGCTCACCAGATCGCGCGGCGTAGTCGAGGATCGCGGGGAGGATGTATCGAGTGAGGAGCGCGAGCATGGCGACGACCCCGAGCACTCGGAGCGCGAGGCCGGTGACCGCTGGGGCGGTCGCATCACCGACGCCGACCACCTGCGCGACGACGAGCAGCGCGAGCGCGAGGAGGTCCTGGACGATCATGAGACCAATGACGTGCCGGCCGTACAGGCGCTCCACGTGTCCCTTATCCGTGAGGAGCTTCACAATGATGATCGTGCTCGAGAACGTGATCGCGACCGCGAGGTACGCACGCCCAGCCATCGGCATCGGAATCAGGATCAGGATCATGAACCCGACGACCGCGGTGAACAGGACCTGGCCGACGCCGGCCATGAGCGCGCTGCGCCCGATCTCCCGGAGATGTCGGACGTTGAGGCTCAAGCCGACGACGAAGAGCAAGAGCACGACGCCGAAGTTCGCGAACGCGCGGTAGAGCGCCTCGTCGCCGCGCATAAGATCGAGGGCGAGGGGGCCGGCGAGGACGCCGGCGACGAGGTAGCTCACGACGAGCGGCTGGCGGAGCAACCGGAGCGCGAACGCCGCGGTCGCGGTCACCGCGAGGAGGACGCTGAGGTGGAGGAAGATGTTCCCTTCCATATACCTGCAGTATACGGCAGCTGCGCGTGGAGTCGCTGGGGATGGGAGTGCGTGGTACGATCGGTCTTCCTATGGGATCCCCCACACACATTGGCGTCATCGTGGATGGCAATCGGCGCTGGGCGCGGCAGCATGGCCTGCCGACGCTCGAGGGGCACCGTCGTGGATACGCGCGCGTCAAGGAGGTCGGGCGTTGGTTCATCAACCGTGGGGTGCCGTGGGTCACGTTCTATCTCTTCTCGACAGAGAAC
Source organism: uncultured Gammaproteobacteria bacterium (assembly GCA_964585225.1). Classification (GTDB taxonomy): domain Bacteria; phylum Patescibacteriota; class Patescibacteriia; order JACPHY01; family JACPHY01; genus CAZPCZ01. The sequence continues at coordinate 15,583 of CAZPCZ010000018.1, read as the reverse complement.
TGGACACGGTCGAAGGAGGAAGTGGGGTACCTCATGCGGCTCCTTGAGGAGGGCCTCGAACGCGACGTGGAGGAGTTCGTCCGCGATGGCATCCGGCTACGATTCGTTGGGAACCGCACGCGTCTGAACCCTCAGCTCCAAGCGCTCATGGCAAACGCGGAGGTCACCACTGCTTCCGGTACTCGCGGCACGATCGTTGCGGCGATCAACTACGGCGGCCAGCAGGATATCGTGGAGGGTGTACAGGCACTCGCTCGTGCCGGCACAGACATTGCGACGCTGACGTGCGAGCAGTTGAAATCCGCACTCTCGACCGCAGCGCTCCCGCCGGCTGACCTCATCATCCGCACGTCCGGCGAGCAACGGCTCTCAAATTTTCTCCTCTGGGAATCCGCGTACGCGGAACTGTACTTCGCACCCGTCCACTTCCCGGATTTTTCAGAATCAGACCTCGATGTGGCACTCGAGTGGTACGCGAGCCGCGAACGCCGACACGGCAGATAACTTGCAGCTTGAAGCTGCGGGCTTGCAGCTCCGTATGCCCCTCACTCCTATCCGTCGCTTGCTCCCCGGCGCGGCGAAACGAGCTGGAATTTCGCGCGACCTCACGATCACTGCGTCGCTCCGCGCGTGCCAGCGTGCGCTCGCCGGAATTTTCGGGGCCGAGTACTCAAAGTTTGCCGAACCGATCGCGGTGACGAAGGATGGTGCGCTCACCATCGCGTGTCGGAGCTCCGCGGTCGCACAGACGATCCGACTCCACGACGCGGACGTCCTGCGCACCGTCCGCGCTGCCGCCGAAGCGATCCGCATCGAACGCGTCCTCCTCGTGCCGCGGAGCCGCGAGGATGTCCGTCCCACCCCATTGCATGAGCCGTAGCTGATCAGTAGTATGGGAAGAGCCGACTCTCTCGGCTCCTCTTATCGTATGCCGACGAACCAGGTACCGCTCACCATCACCGTTATCTCCACTGCGGTTGCCTGGTTCGCTTGGATACTCACCATCGCCCGGACAGATCCCACCACTGCGGGAGCCATTGGGTTCGCACTCTTCTACCTCACGCTCCTCGCCGCAGTGGCCGGAAGCGCAGCGGTCGTCGGGCTCTTCGTTCGGCGACATGCTGCGGACGCACACCGAAGCATCCGTATCGCGATTCGTCAGGGCGTCCTCACCGGATTCGCCGTCACCATCGGTGTGTTCCTCCAAACGAAGGAGCTCCTCACGTGGTGGAATTTTGTATTCCTCATCGCCGCCCTCACGCTGCTGGAACTGTTCATTGTCTCGCTCCGCCGCGTGGCGCCTGACGAATCTACGAATGCCGGCGAATCTACGTATCCGAATCCGTAGATTCGGATTCATCCGTAGATTCGTAGGCATCAGCACCGCATGCGGTACTCCAAACTTTTCGGGAAAACGCGAAAGGATGCGCCCCGCGATATCGAATCCGTGAACGGTAGGCTCTTGTACCGCGGGGGCTTCATTGATCAGGTGGGCGCAGGCATCTACACGTGGCTCCCGTTGGGACTCCGCGTGCTCCGGCGCGTCCACGATATCGTCCGTGAGGAAATGGATGCAGTGGGCTGCCAGGAGCTCCTCATGCCCGCGCTCCACCCGAAGGAGTACTGGATACAGACGAAACGGTGGGACGCGGTGGACGTCCTCTTCAAGGTGAAGAGCCAAACGGGAAAGGAGTATGCGCTCGGCGCCTCGCATGAAGAAATTGTCACCCCGCTCGTTCAGAAATTCGTTCGATCCTACCGTGACCTCCCGCTCGCGGTGTACCAAATCCAGACGAAATTTCGCGACGAGCTCCGCGCGAAGGGCGGCGTGCTCCGCGGGCGTGAGTTCGGCATGAAGGACGCGTACAGCTTCCACGCATCCGTCGAGGATCTCAAAGATTTCTATAGCCGTATGTGCGAGGCGTACCGGAGGGTCTACACGCGGTGCGGGGTCCAGTCGCTCCGCGTACGCGCATCCGGTGGGATCTTCACGGAGAACATCTCAGACGAATTCCATGTCGAGACGCCATCCGGCGAGGACGACCTCTTCCGGTGCGGCGCGTGCAGCATCGGATTCAACGCGGAAGTCGCGCCAGCGGACCGACGGTGCCCGACGTGCGGGCAGACACTCGTCGCAACGAAGGGGATCGAAGTTGGGAACACGTTTGACCTCGGAACGAAGTACTCGGACGCGTGCGGGTTCACGTTCACGGACGCGGATGGGAACGCACGACCGGTCATCATGGGCTGCTACGGTCTCGGGGTAACGCGGCTTGTCGGTGCAATCGTCGAGGCATCACATGACATGAGGGGGATGATGTGGCCAGCCGACGTGTCGCCGTTCACGGTGCACCTCCTTGCCATCCCGGGGAAATCGAACGGTGCGTCTGGGGATGCGTTCGAAGCCGCGGAGGTTGCGGTGGGACGATTGGAGGCGGCGGGCGTGGACGTCCTCTACGATGACCGCCAGAGCGTGAGCGCTGGCGAGAAATTCGCCGATGCGGACCTCATCGGCATCACCCGTCGCGCCATTGTAAGTGAACGTTCGCTCACCGCAGGCGGCATTGAACTCAAGGTGCGGGCTGGCGGGGACGCTCGGGTGGTGACCACAGACGAGCTCTTGCAGGCGCTGAGCGCATAGCATAGGATACCCCCGCATGGCGTTCTCACGTTTCCTCCCGCGTTTCGGACAAGACATCGGCATTGACCTCGGGACTGCGAACACGCTCGTGTACGTGCGTGATCGCGGGATCGTCGTGAACGAACCATCGGTCGTTGCGGTGAATACCCGCAGCGGACAGATCGTCGCGGTTGGGGAGGAGGCGAAACGGATGGTCGGGAAGACACCAGGGCACATCACCGCGACGCGTCCGCTCGTGCACGGCATCATCTCCGACTTCGAGGTGACGGAGAAGATGCTCCGGTACTTCATCGAGAAGGTGCAGGGCGGGACGCGCTCGTTCCTCTCGCGGCCACGGGTGATCGCCGGCATCCCGCTCGAGATCACCGAGGTGGAGCGAAAGGCGGTGGAAGATGCGGTGGTGAACGCTGGCGCGCGCGAGGTCTTCCTTATCGAACAACCGCTCGCCGCCGCGCTCGGCGCCCGCCTCCCGATCGAGGAGAGCGTGGGGACGCTCGTCGTGGACATTGGCGGCGGAACGACGGACATCGCGGTTATTTCGCTCGGCGGCATCGTCACCTCGCGGTCGCTCAAAGTTGCCGGCGACGAACTCAACCGGAACGTCGTTGCCTACGCGCGTGACCACTTCAATCTCGACCTCGGGGAGCGGAACGCCGAATCAGTGAAGATGCGCATCGGGAGTGCGGCGCCGCTCGCGGAACCGCTCGAGATGCCGATGCGCGGTCGCGACATCGTGACCGGGCTCCCGAAGGAGATCATGGTAAATGACCAGCAGATCCGCGAGGCGACCCAACGATCCGTCCGCGCAATCGTTGATGGGGTCCGCGCGACGCTCGAGGCAACCCCCGCAGAGCTCGTCGCGGATATCTACGAGCGCGGCATGGTGCTCACCGGCGGTGGTGCGCTCCTCAAGGGCCTCGATGAAGTCCTCGCGAGTGCAACCGATGTCCACGTGCGGGTCGCCGAGGATCCATTGACGTGCGTGGTCCGAGGCACCGGCATGCTCCTCGATAACACCGATCTTCTCCGAGAGGTCCGCATCCCATCCGCGCAGAGTGCAGGCTGAACTTCGCTCGCTACGCCCTAAGGTCGGATTGTTCCCTGTGCGTCGGAACGTACTCGTTCGCATCACCATCGCGCTCATCCTCGTCATCCTCGCGGTGTTCCTCACCCGAGCGCCTCGCGCGCTCGGGATACGTGTGACGTGGTTCGGAGTCATCCAAAAGCCGGTTGGCGACGCAATGATCGCTGCCACCGCATGGATCGACGCGATCGGGCAGACCCTCCGCAACCCCAATCGGCTCACCGCGCTTGAGAGAGACGTCGGTAATCTTCGGGCCTCGCGTGCGTCGCTCGAACGTGAGCTCGTGGAGACACAGGCGCTCCTCACGGAGCGGGGCGTTGCGTACTCAAGGCAACTTGGCGCGCTCCGTGAGGCCCATGTCGTCGCGGCGACGTTCACGCCGAGCGCACAGACGATGACCGTCGAATTCGATCGCGGTGATCCCATCGCGCGCGATCAGCCGGTCATGGCAGGTGGCACGTTCATTGGAACGATCATCGCGAGTGGAACCAACCGAGCCGTCATCCGACTCCTCGGCGATCCTCGTACCCGATTCGCCGTGGAGCGCGCAGGAGCAACGGGAACGCTCGGCATCCTCGAGCCCGACCCCGGTGGCGGTTTGATCGTGTCGAACATTCCAACGGACCGACCCATTGCGCCGGGCGTCTCGGTGGTGACCGGGGCGCTCCACGCACCCATCCCTTCCGGATTGCCCATCGGCGTCGTCACAGAGGTTCGTCGAGACCCCGACGGATTTTTTCAAACCGCAGCAGTGGACCCGAACGTCGATCCGCGACGACAGTCCGTCGTTACCATCCTCGTTCAGCCGGGAACGCTCCTCACGCCGTAGCGATGTGCGTATGAGCGCCACTCCGCGTGCCGCATGGACGATCGTCATCGCCATCGCAACTGCCGTACTCAGCGCGAGCGTGTTCCCGTGGATCCCACTCATCCGGTGGTGTATGCCGATCGCCACGACCCTTCTCGTGCTCCTCGCATGGTCGTCTCCGCCGCTCATGCTCATTGGATTCTCCGTCATCGCCCCCTTGCTCGCCGACACGATCGCGGGCTACCCCATTGGGGCACGGTCGGCGTTCCTGCTCGTGACCCTCGCGTTGTGTTGGCCGTTGGTTCGATCGTACGTCCGACAGCGACGGATGGGACCCCTCCTCCTCACCGCGATGGCGCTGTCGGTTGCGGAAGCGACTGCAATCTCGCTCGCGGCAGGTGGATTTCCACCGGCACGATGGGCACTCCTCTTCCGTTCGTGGTGGCTCACGGCGGCGTGGGGCCTCGTGCTATCCATCATCCTCCACCGCATGATCGTACGACGACGCGCGCCCTATGCCCGATCACTACGATCCCATTGATCTCGCGCCCGAACCGATGAAGTCTGCCGAAAGCCCTACGCGCACCGAGTACATGGGGCGGGCAGCGAGTTCACGCCGCATCGCCATCGCGTTCCTCGCCATGGTGGCCGGTGCGGTGATGCTCTCCGGACGTGCGTTCGATATCCAGGTTGTTCGACGACAGGCGTTCGTCTCGGCTGCGGAGCAGAATCGAATCCGCGAAGAAATCCTCGTACCGGTTCGGGGAGCGATCGTCGATCGGAACCACGTCCCTCTGGTCCGGAATGTTCCGGGCTATGCGATCGGTCTCGTCCCCATTGATCTCGATGTACGGAGCGCCAACACGGAACTCCGCACGCTCGCGACGACGATCGGCGTACCGGAGGACGAGCTCCGCAGTACCCTCGCTCGGTACCCCTCGTACCTCGCCGAACCCGTCGTCGTCCGTGATGGGCTCACGTACGATGCCGCGGCGCAGCGCTTCGTGGCGAGCGCATCGCCGGCAGTACGGCTCCTCGTGCGAGAGCGACGGGACTACCGTGGTCCAGATGGACGCGATCTCGAGAGCCTCAGCCACCCCCTCGGGTTCGTCGGACGCGTGGACGCCGATGCGTACCGTTCGCTCGCGCCGCTCCGGTACCGCCCGAGTGATCTCGTTGGGAAAACTGGCATCGAATCGTCGTACGAAGCATTGCTTCGCGGTCGGCCCGGGATTCGTCGGGTGACCGTTGATGCTCGTGGGCGCGTGGTCGCCACGAGTGCGTTCGAACCGCCGGTCGCAGGAACGCCGGTCACGGTGACGATCGACCGGTCACTCCAAGCGGTCGCGGAGCGTGCGCTGCGTGCCCAGCTTCGAGCAACCGGTAACCGACGTGGCGTGGCGATCGCAATCGATCCGGTGCAGGGTGACATCCTCGCGCTCGTAAGTCTCCCAGCGTTTTCGTCCAGCGCACTCGTCGAGGGAATGTCCCCCGATGACTACCGTGCGCTCGTCGAGCATCCCGATCACCCGCTCTTCCCGCGTGCGATCGCTGGGACGTACCCGTCAGGATCGACGATCAAGCCGATGATTGCCACCGCAGCGCTCAGCGCCGGGATCGTCACCGGTCGGACCCGGATGCACTCCACGGGCGGCATCGCGATTGAGGGCTCCTTCTTCCCAGACTGGCGTGAGGGCGGGCACGGGTGGGTGGATGTCCGTGAAGCCATCGCACAATCCGTGAACACGTACTTCTACCTCATTGGCGGCGGGAAGCCGCGCGCAGCACCGCCATCCATGTCGGGACCAGCGCAGGAACAGGCGCTCGGCCCGGACGGAATCGAACGTGGGTTGCGGGCGTTCGGATTTGGACGGCCAACCGGCATTGATATCGCCGGAGAAGCAGCTGGCCTCATTCCGACTCCAGCGTGGAAGCAGGCAACGCGAGGGGAGCCGTGGTACATCGGCGATACGTACCACCTTGCGATCGGCCAGGGCGACCTCCTCATCACCCCGCTGCAACTCGCGGTTGCAACCGCCGCCTTCACGAACGGCGGGCACCTTGTGCGGCCTCACCTCATCAAGAATTTCTCCCCTTCCCCAGGGGAGGGGGAGCGTGAGGGGGCGGGGGATCCGAGATCACCGATCCCCAACATTACACCGGAAGCCATCCAAATTGTTCGCCAAGGTATGCGCATGGCGGTGACGAGTGGGTCAGCGCAAGGACTCGCGAGCCTCCCATTCTACGTCGCGGGGAAAACCGGTACCGCACAAACGACACCGAACCGACGCCCCCATGCCTGGTTCACCGGCTTCGCCGAATACTCGCGACCCTCCGGCACCACTCGTCCCTCGTCCCTCGTCCCTCGTCCCTCTATCGTGGTGACAGTCCTCGTTGAGGAAGGCGGGGAGGGGAGCCGCGTTGCGGTCCCAGTCGCTCGAGAAATCTTCTCGGCATGGGCACGGTAAGTCACGTTCGGTCCTTGCAGCTTGAAGCTGACAGCTCGGAGCTTGGGTGTGGACGAGCGAACTTGACAGCACTAGAGGGCGCCAAGTACGCTCAGCGGTATGCGTACGCAATCCGAATGATTCAAATATTCGGGTCATTCGGATGTCGTTCGTAGATTGGGATCGCTTTCATTCGAAATGTATGTTTGACGGTCAAACCTACCTCACGCCGGAGGGACTCGAACGATTGAAGGAGGAGCTTCGGAATCTCAAACAGGTTCGCCGGAAGGAGATCGCGGATAAGATCGAACGCGCGAAGGAGCTCGGGGACCTCTCTGAGAATGCGGAGTACCAGGAGGCGAAGGATGAGCAGGCGTTCGCCGAGGGCCGCATCCTCGAGCTCGAAACCGTCCTGAATACCGCGACGGTCGTCACGAGCACCGGGGGAACCAAACAGGTCGGGATCGGGAACACCGTCCGGGTTCGGCAGAACGGTGACGAGCGAACGTACACGATCGTCGGCGCGAACGAAGCGGATCCGACCGGCGGCAAGATATCAAACGAGTCCCCGCTCGGCCGTTCGCTTATCGGGAAGCGGGTTGGGGAGTCGTTCGAGGTTGTCGTCCCGAAGGGGAAGGTTGCGTACAAGGTGGTGGAAATCAGTTGAACACATTGAGGTGTAGAGGGGTAAGGTGTAGAGGCGTAGGGGATTCGTTCCACCCTACGTCTTTACGTCTCTATGCCTTTACGCCTTCGGCCCGTACAATGGGTCCGTATGGCCTCCACAGAGCGCACCGACCGCCTCCGACGCCTCGAGCAGATTCGGTCGAGCGGCGTGAATCCGTACCCCGCACGCACAAAGCGAACACACGACGTTGGTCGATTGACCGGTGGGGATTTTGACGCCCTTGCAGGATCGAAGGCCCCCGTCGTCATTGCTGGCCGCATCCGCTCGCTGCGACCGCACGGCAAGTCTACGTTTTTGACGATCGAGGACATGAGCGGTCGCATGCAGGCGTACGCGAAGCAAGACGTGCTCGGGGACGATGGGTATGCGCTCATTGGCCTCCTCGACCTCGGCGACTTCGTGGAGATTGAAGGGACGTGTTTCCGGACGAAAACCGGCGAGGCGACCGTTGAGGCTCGACGGATTGTCGTACTCACGAAAACGCTCGAACCGTTGCCAGAGAAGTGGCACGGGTTGACGGACACCGAGACCCGGTACCGGCATCGTGAGCTCGACCTCATCGCGAACCCATCCGTCCGCGCAATGGTGGAACAGCGAAGCCGCATCGTGGACGCGATCCGAGCCTGCTTCCGAGACCGCGGCTTCATCGAGGTCGAGACGCCGATCCTCCAGCCGATTCCTGGTGGCGCGAACGCGCGACCGTTCATCACACACCACCACGCCCTCGATGAGGACCTCTACCTTCGCATCGCGCCAGAACTCTACCTGAAACGCCTCATCGTGGGAGGACTCGAGCGCGTGTTTGAATTTTCGCGATGTTTCCGGAATGAGGGTATTGATCGCAACCACAACCCGGAGTTCACGCAGGTCGAGGCGTACCAGGCGTACGCGGACTACCGCGATTTCATGGACCTCATCGAGGCGCTGTTCCTGACGCTTTCGACAGAGACGCTCAAGACGCCGACGGTGACGTTTGGGAAGCAGGAGATCACGCTCACCCCACCGTTTCCGAGGAAGTCGTTCCGCAACCTCGTCCTTGATGCAAGCGGCATCGATATCGCCCAAACGGACGACGACGCACTCCGCGATGCACTTCGGCGGTTGCGCATGGAGGCAGATGCGTCTTGGAGCCGCGGGAAGCTCCTCGACGAACTCTACAAAGTCACCGCTCGTCCGAAGATCATCCAACCGACCTTCGTCATCGACCACCCCGTCGAGCTCTCACCACTCTCAAAACGGAGACCGGAAGACCCGACCACCGTGGAGCGCTTCCAGCTCGTCATTGCGGGCCTGGAGGTCGTGAATGCGTTCTCCGAGCTCAACGACCCTATTGATCAACGCGAGCGCTTCGAGGAACAGCAGGCCGCCCGCACTGCAGGTGACATGGAGGCCATGCCACTCGACGAGGACTTCCTCCACGCCCTTGAGGTTGGTATGCCCCCCACCGCCGGCCTCGGCCTCGGCATCGACCGCCTCGTCATGCTCCTCACCGGCGCCTCGAACCTAAAAGAAGTCATCCTCTTCCCGACGTTGCGGAGAAAAGACACGTAGTGTATGGCAGGAGATGTGTCTACGATCTTCCGTGAGAACATTGTGACGGTGAAGGCGTTCGTGCGCCGAGGGCGGACGCTGCTCATAATCCGCCACGAGAATGGTCGATGGGACCTGCCGGGCGGGCGCATGGACATTCCCGAGCCCATCGCCGATACGCTCCGACGAGAAGTGCGTGAGGAGCTGGGTGTGGAGATTGCATCGGCGGATTTCAATCACCCGTGGGTGTGGTATTGGGAGCACCGTTCGACATCACGGCCACTCATTCAGAACATTGTGGGCGTCGGCTACCCATGCGAACTCGCATCGGATGAATTGAAGTGCGCACCACCCGAGCACGTCGAGCATACATGGGTGACCGCCGATCAACTCCGGGCCCTGTACGTCCACGAGGGCCACCGTGCGGGGTACCTCCGTTGGTTGGAGCTCCAGGGGCTCGCATGAAGCACATCCTCGCCTTCGGCGTCTTTGATCTCCTCCACCCCGTGCACCTTGTACTCCGATGCGCCGCTCGTGCGACGTTGACGGGCTCGTTCACGGCATTGTACCCTTGAGGTGTATGACTACACGTCGTACCAACGCTCGAAACCGTCCCATCGCGATCACTCGACATCGCGGAATCCTCGGCGGGAAACCGATCATTCGAGGTACCCGCATCACCGTCGAATTCATCGTGGACCTCCTCGCTGCTGGAATGACGCCCGCAGCGATTGCAGAGGAGTACCATCTCCCACGCCCCGCGATCAGCGCCGCGCTCGCGAACGTCGCAGCGGATTTACAGCGCGCAGATACTATGAGCACACGGCGTGGAGGGCGCCATATGCACCGGCGGCAGCGTCGCTATGCGACTGCTCGCTGATGAAAACATTGCGCCGTCGGTCATCGCTGCGCTCCGTGAAGATGACCATGATATCGCGGCGGTCCGCGACCTCCGTCCGGGTGGGACCGACGCGAGCGTCATTGCACTCGCGCGGAAGCAACATCGGGTGATCCTCACGCACGATCGTGATTTCGAAACCGATTGACCATCGTGAATGAGTACGAAGCGCGCATGTATGAGTGAACGCAGGCGTCGCGTCCTCGCCTTCGGCGTCTTCGATCTCATCCACCCCGGGCACCTCGCGTTCCTGAGGCAAGCAAAGCGGTTTGGTGACGAGTTGGTCGTGGTGGTGACCCGAGATGATGTTGCAAAAAAGGAGAAGGGGAGACGACCCCGACTGACCGCCCGAGAGCGGGTAGAGCTTGTTGCTGGAGTGCGATGGGTCGATCGTGTCGTCATCGGGGACCCTCCGCATCGGTACTTCTCCGTCATCCGGCGCTTCAAGCCCGACATCATCGCACTCGGGTACGATCAGCCGTGCGATCTCCCGGCATTCCGGAAAATACTTCGTTCATTGGGATTCACGGGGACGCGTGTGGTACGGCTGCGTGCTCACACCGGCAGGGTACACCATTCATCGCTGCTCACGAATACGACCGTATAATCACGCACGTGCAAACCGTATGATCCCGAACGCCAAGAGGCGTCTGTATGTGGTCGTCGGGCTCCTGATTTGCGTACTCGTGGCAGGAAGTATCCTTGCGTTTGTATTTCAGGAAGCGAGTACGTACGGGGCCCCAGACTTTCGACCGCTCAAGGCCGTCCGCTGCGGTCTTGCGGGAGGCCGATGGAGGGCGCTTCCGGATAGCTGCGTCGACCGCTGCCCTGTTCCGTCCGAGACGTCCGGAGACGGAATTTTTGGAGGAAGGGTGTGTAGTTTTTCGGTTACGAGTGGATGCGATTGCGGCGCCGATCGTTGTTGGGATGGTTGGCGGTGTGCGCAGAATCCTACAGCGCAACCATGACGGCTCGATACATGGACTTCCTCCTCGCAACGTCCAACCCCGGTAAGACGCAGGAGCTCCGTGAGCTGTTGGAGGGGTTCCCCGTTACGTTGCGCACGCTCGCAGACTTCCCGGACATCCCCGACGTCGCAGAAACCGCAACCACGTTCGAGGAGAATGCGGTTGCGAAGGCAATGTACTACGCGGAACAGACTGGCCTCCCCACGCTCGCGGATGATGGGGGCCTGGAGATTGACGCGCTCAACGGCTGGCCGGGTGTCCGCTCCCGCCGCATCTTTGGTGATGGCCGCCGTGCGACGGATGGGGAGATGATCACGGAAGTGCTCCGGCGGATGGAGGGGATTCCATCTGAGCGACGCGGGTGTCAGATGCGGTCCGTGGTTGCGTTCACGACACCCGAAAAGGGTCCAGGACCCTTTTCGGGGGAGGGGATTGACCGTGGGATCATCGCAGAGCGTCCGTCCGCCTACCGTATCCCGGGTTTCCCATTCCGTTCGATCTTCTACCACCCGGAACAGGGGATGACGACCGCAGAGGCCGTCGAACGCGGCGCACGCATGGCCGACGTCATGACGCACCGGCGAAACGCGGTCGCACAGCTCCTCCCGAAACTCCAGCAATGGCTGAGCGCCCTAGATCGCGGTAGGATGTGAACGGGTATCGGTTCGGCCGCAGGCGCCTCCCCCTCTCGCTCCCCCTCCACGCCGCGCGGAAGGGGAGAAACAACGGATCTGCATGATCGCTACCATTCGCATATTCGTAGATTCGTGTGCATTCGTGTATTCGTATGAGCCGAAGGCGTTATGATTGATTTGAAGCTCCTCCGCGAACTCCCCGACGAGGTGGAGCGGGGGATACGTGCGAAAGGGTACCGCATTGATATCCGGAAAATCCTCGACCTCGACCGTCGGAAGCGCGAGCTCCAGGCGGCCGTTGAGGCTGTCGCCGCGCAGAAAAACGCCGCGTCGACTGCCATTGCGCAGGCATCCCCAGAGGAGCGTGAGCGACTCCTGAAGAAGCTCCGTACGGCAGACCGGAAAGCAGATGCAGACGCCAAGAAGCTCAATGCGCTCACCCGAGAACTTAACACGCTCCTGTGGGTAGTCCCAAATCTCCCGACCTCGGACGTGAAGGAGGGGAAGGATGAGACAAAGAATGAAATCGTACGGACGTGGGGAGACACCCCGTCATTCCCGTTCGCCCCAAAGGCCGCATGGGAGCTCGGGCCCCGTCTCGGCGCCTTCGATACCGAACGCGCAGCACGGGTATCTGGTACGAGGTTTGCGTACCTCACCGGGCCCGGGGCGCTCATCGAGTGGGCGCTCCTCCAACATGCGACCAGGCTCCTCACGCGGGAGGGGTTCACCCCGGTCATCCCCCCGGTCCTCGTCAACGCGAAGGCGATGGAGGCCATGGGGTACACCATCCACGGCGGCAAGGATGAAACGTACTACCTCGAGCGTGACGACCAATACCTCGTCGGCACCGCGGAGCAGTCCATCGGCCCCATGCACATGGGCGAAATCTTCCGCGAGGACGAGCTCCCGAAGCGGTACGTCGCGTTCTCCACCTGTTTCCGTCGCGAATCCGGGAGCCACGGGAAAGACACGAAGGGGATCTTTCGGGTCCACCAGTTCGATAAAGTGGAGATGTTCAGCTTCACGACGCCCGAACAGGGCGACGCAGAGCACGAGTTCCTCCTCGGGCTCGAGGAACGTCTCCTCCAGGACCTCGGACTCCCGTACCGGGTCGTGAAGATGTGCACCGGCGACCTCGGGATCCCCGCGGCACGGAAGTATGACCTCGAGGCGTGGTTCCCGTCGGAGCAGCGGTACCGTGAGCTCACATCCACCTCAACGTGCACGGATTGGCAGGCGCGCCGGCTCAATATTCGGTACCGGCCGAAGGCGGCAGCAGGGCAACGGAGTACTAGGGCAAGCGCGCTGCGATTCGTTCATACGCTCAATGGCACCGCGTGGTCCATGAATCGGCCGATCTGTGCGATCCTCGAGCATGGTCAGCAAGCGGACGGGTCCGTGGTGCTGCCTCCAACCCTCCGCGAAGAGCTCGGCGTTGAGCGAATCAATCCAACCGAGCGGGCGTGATATGCGTGCTCGTGGAGGGGGGTGGAGGCGCTACACGCGGCCAGCTACGAGCAGTGCGAGGCATCCGCGTCGCCGACGCGTTCTCATCCTCGTCCTTGTCCTCGTGAGCGTCATCGCGGCTTCCTGGGGGTGGCGTATCCGGTCGGTTGAGGTCGAAGGGGCGACGCTCGTCCCGAACGCAGCGGTGCGCGACGCGGCGCTCGCTGAACTCCAGCAGCGGCGATGGGGCGTCTTCCCCCGGTCGAGTATGGTCTGGGTTGGCGTCAACGCGCTCGAGCGGAGTCTCCGTCAGCGGTTCGCCTTTGCTCGAGTGGATGGCACGCGTCGACGAGGCGGCGCCATCGTCATGACGGTCACCGAGCAGCCCATTGCGGCCATCGCGCGGTTCGAAGCCGGTGGCGCAGTCCTCATCGCACAGAACGGGCAGGTCCTTGGCATTGCCCCAGAATCGCTGAACCATGCGGCCCTGTTCATCATCCAGGGCTCCGGGCAAGCGCCATCAACTGGCGACGTGTTCCTCGCAGAACCCACGATTGCCTTCCTCTCGTCACTGTGGCGAGAGCTCGAGCTCGCTGGTGGAGCATTACGACCGAATGACATCAGCACTCGAGGTGGACCAGACGGAGCGTTCGACATCCGGACGACGGGTGGAGTCGTCGTCTCTGCTGCCGTGAACGTGCAGCCGGACTACCAACTCACGAAGCTCCAAGCGCTCCTCCGAGACCGCCCCACACCAGAGGCGAGGTCAAAGCTCCGCTCCATTGACCTCCGCTACGGCGATCGGGTCTACATCCAGTGAGCTCCAAGCTCGAAGCTGCAAGCGACAAGCCCGCGGGGAGTTTGCCTGCATGATGCCGTATATACCTTGAAGCTTGCAGCTGTCAGCTTGAAGCTCGATAAGGTTATCCCCACTTGACACCACTAACTGTTGGGGTATCCTAGGAGTCTTGCCTACTAAATGTAGTATCGCGTACGGACCTATGGCAACGCAGCTCACCGGGCTCTCGAAAAAGGTCTTCGATGACCGCTACGCGCTGAAAGATCGCGATGGGAAGCAGACCGAATTTGTGCCGGAGGAGACGTGGGAACGAGTCGGGAAAGCGATCGCAGCAGTCGAGGCAACCCCGCAGAAGCGCGAGTATTGGGCGGGGGAGTTCACGAAAGCGCTCTCTGGCTTCCAGTTTGTCCCCGGCGGCCGGATACTCTCCGGCGCGGGGAGCGGCGTGCCGGTGACCTTCTACAACTGCTTCGTCATTCCATCACCGGACGATAGCCGTGGGGGCATCCTCGACAGCGTGAAGCTCATGGTGGAGATCATGAGCCGGAGCGGCGGCGTTGGGGTGAACCTCTCCTCGCTCCGTCCGCGCGGAGCGTACGTCCGCGGGGTGAACGGCTCCGCTTCTGGCGCGGTGTCGTTCGGGGGGCTCTACAGCTACGCGACCGGCCTCATCACGCAGGGCGGCTCCCGGCGGGGCGCGCTCATGCTCATGCTGAACGACGACCACCCAGACATCGAGGAGTTCATCACGGTCAAGCGAACCATGGGCCTCGTGACGAACGCGAACCTCTCGGTGTGTATCTCTGACCGATTCATGGAGGCGGTGAAGGAAGACGCAGACTGGGATCTCAAGTGGGGCGGAAAAGTCTACAAGACGCTCAAGGCGAAGGCGTTGTGGGACCTCATCTGCGATTCCGCATGGGCTTCTGGCGAACCGGGGACGTTCTTTGTCGAACGAGCGAACAAGCGATCGAACACGTGGTACTTCGAGAAACTCATCTCGACAAACCCCTGCGGCGAGCAACCGCTTGGGCCGTGGTCGGTGTGCAACCTCGGGTCGTTGAACGTCGCGGCGTTCGCGATCGACCACGGAATCGACCAACCAGCGGAGTTCGACTGGGAGCGGTTCCGATGGGCAGCGCGCACCGCAACGCGATTCCTCGACAACGTCATTGACGCAACGTACTACCCGTACGAAGAGAACCGGACCGCACAGATGGGGATCCGGCGTCAGGGGCTCGGATTCATGGGACTCGGCGACCTCCTCATCCACATGCACGTTCGGTACGGATCCCCGGAGGGGGTCGAGCTCACGCGGCAGCTCTACCGAATCATGCGCGATGAATCGTATCGTGCATCGGTGGAGATTGCGAAGGAGAAAGGATCGTTCCCGAAGTTCGACCGCGAGAAGTACAAGTAGGGGCGGGTCTGGGTCCGCGGTGCCTACAGAAGGAAGTCGGTCGAGAGGAAGGCCGATCGCCGCTCCCGGACGATCCGGGAGAGGAGTTCCTTGTTGGGGTCGGTCGCCTTCGCGGCAACGAGCGTCCGGATCGAAAAGACCCGCAGGGCGTCGGAGACCGAGAGCGTCCCCTCCGCGGAGTCCTTGCGCCCCGTGAACGGGAAGACGTCCGGCCCG
>CAZPCZ010000017.1:0-21888 GCA_964585225.1 uncultured Gammaproteobacteria bacterium | reverse complement strand
TTCTTATTTGCAGAGCCGATGGGTGTTGGACGACATTCCTTAATTGCTTGACACGGACGATCGAACGGGAGGCGAACCAGGAAACCATCCACACCGCTGATACCGTCGCCGTCGGCATACTGCCAGAGCGCAGCGGCCGACATACGCAGGCGGTCCTCCCACCCTTGCGATTGCACGAACGCGCCAAGGTTCGACGCCGCGGTGTACACGTTGAACGGCGCCGACCGGCGCACATCCCGCCAGAATGGCGGATCGAAGTACTGATTGATGTGCGGCCACCCACTGCGGCGGAGGATTGTCGTTGCCGCATCGCTCCCGCCAACATGCACGAGCGGCGCACCCAGCGCCTGCGCGAGTCCGGCGAGGTACGGCCGCGCCGATCGCACGGGGCCAATCGGCTGCGTTCCCCCATCGACAGACACGACCGCCACGAATCGCGTCCTCCCTCCCTCGACTGGCACCTCGAACACGAGCGGGACCGTCGCGATGCCGGACTGCGGCTGCGCTTCGGGCGCATTATCAATCGCGATAGCGACTGCGAGTGGCTGTGCTGCCCCTGCCGCGAGCGGCGTGCCGTCGAGCCAGGAACGCAGCGGTGGCGACACGTCGGTCGTCGGAGGTGTCGCAAGCGCAGGCGGTTGCTGCACCCGCCGTCCGAGCCCGGTCCGCACGGACACGATGATACCCCCACCGATGACGGCGAGGGCGATGAGCCCAGCGAGTACGACCGACCACGGAATCCGGGCGGCACGCTGGGCACGCTCCTGACGAGTGGATCGCGCGCGTGCAGTCATTTGCCCTTCTTCCCCTCATCCTTCTTCTTCCCCTTCTCCTCAACCTTCGGATCGGTGCCAGCGGCGTCACCGACTTTCGCCTCCTTCCCCTTCGCGCCGACCACCTCGACGGATTCCGGCGCGGCAGATGGCGTCGGCGCCACCTCCTCCTCCGTCACTTCAGTCACCGACACCACGATCTCCTCGGGGTCATGCTTCAGCGTGATGCCGGGAGGAACCCGGAGGTCGCGGAACCGGATAACGTCGTCGAGACGCGCGAGCGGAGTGAGGTCAACCTCGATCTCGTGGACGAGCGCGCTCGCGAGCGCGTCCACCTCCACGTGGTCGAACTGCTTGACGATGACCCCTCCGACTTCCTTCACCGCCGGTGCAACGCCGATGAACTTCAGCGGAATACGCGTGTGGAGCTTCTCCGTCATGGACACGGCGTGGAAATCTACGTGGATCGGGTGCCCGGTGATGGGATCCCGGGCGACTTCTTGGATGAGCGTCTTCATCGGTGGAGCGCCATCCACCGCGAGGTCGACGAGTGTGGACTCCCCTGCCGATCGGTAGACACGCGCGAACTCCACGCCCGAGATCGAAAGCGGCTTGGGCGTCAGCTCTCGACCGTACACGACGGCCGGGATGCTCCCGCTGGTGCGGACGCGCTGTGCTCGCCGGCCCAGCGCGGTCCGTGGAGCTGCCTTGAGGGTCAGTGATTCCATACTCGCAGAGGTTCCTGAACGCAAAAACTGCGGATCACCCGCAGCCTCATCGTACACGGGCCATGTGCGCCGTCAATGGCTGCCGACCGGAGGTCAACGGAGCTTCCCCAATACCTCCGCCTCCTTCTTGTCGAGGAGGTGGTGGAGCGCGATGACGTCATCCACGGTGATCGGCTGTGCCTTCCGGAACTGCACGACGTCGTCAAACGTGAGGTCGGTGAGCAGCCCCATGGAGCTCACCCCCATCCCGCTCGTGAGCACGAGCGCGAGGATTGAGTGCGCGCACTTCTTGCACCGAATGTGCATGAGGTGCCGTCCGTCACGTTCATCAATGACCCGCGCCTCCATCGGGTTATAGCTCGTGTCGCAGACCGGGCAGTACGAGATGAGGCGCAAGCTCTCCTGTGAGAAGGGTGGGGATCGGCGCATATCTGACTCTCCCAGTATAGCAGAATGACGGTCGTGCCGCAATGTGGGTTAGCTCGGGATGACTTCGAATTCGTATGTTGACCGCTCCGCGCGGGGGGTCCGCCTCGCAATCCCGCTCACGATCCCGAGCCCGAGCCCGAACGCGACCACCGCGCTCCCGCCCGCGCTCACGAATGGGAACGGGATCCCGAGCACCGGCACACCCCCAAGGTTCATCCCCAGGTTCAGGAACGCTTGGATGCCGAAGAGGAGCGCGAATCCCATGACAACGGCAGCGGAGAAGTCGTCAGGGCAACGTCGCGCGACCGACGCGCAGCGGAGGAGGATGACGACCACTGCCGCGACGAGGAACATGAGCCCGACGAATCCGAACTCCTCCGCGAACACCGCCGGGAGGAAGTCGGACTGCGCCTCCGGGAGGAACCGGAGCTGCGATTGCGTTCCCTGCCCGAACCCGCGACCGATGAGTCCGCCGGCACCGACCGCGATCACGGCCTGGCGTTGGTTGTAGCCAGCGCCTTGGGGATCACGGTGGGGATCGAGGAACGTGAGGATCCGCTCGCGCTGGTACGGGTGGAGGAAGAACTGCCACCCGATGGCGACCGTGACAAGAGCGACCGCGACGATGGCGATGAGGTGGTTCTTCCGAAGACCGATGACGAAGAGCATGCCGAGCCAAACGAGGATCAGGATCACCGCGGAACCGAGGTCCGGCTGGAGGAGGACGGGCACCACGACTGCTGCGGTGATCCCTGCACTCTCGAGGACGGTTCGAAACCGATCGAGGAGGCGCGCCCGACGGCGGAAGTACACCGCCTGGAGGAGGATGAGCCCGATCTTTGCGAACTCAACCGGCTGGAGCGTCCACCCACCGAGCGCAAACCACCCGCGCGTCCCGCGAATACGGGTGCCAACGAGGAGGACACCGATAAGGAGGATACCGACGGCGACCGCAACCGCTGGCCACCACCGTTCCCATGCGTGGTGGTCAATACGGGCAACGACCACGAGCGCGACGACGCCGATGCCGATCGCGATGAGCTGGCGTGTGAGAAGCGAAAAATTTGGTGGGGTGCTCCGGAGTCCCAAGCTTGCGAGCCCAATGCAACCGAACACCGCCATCAATGCGACAGCGGTGATCAACAACCCATCCACGGAACGTAGTGCTGAGGGAAAACGCGGCACAATAATCAGCGCTCATTGTTTCATGGCTTCATTGTTTCATTGCTGGAGGCGCTCGTTCGTGAACTGTATGAGTTGGTTGATCAACCGCGGTAGCTGGTTCAATGCGGTGTAGACGTGTTGGTGTTGTTCTGCTGAGATCAGCCCCCTCACTTTCGCCTTCTCATTCCAATCCAATGATTCCTTTACAGAACCGAAACTATATCGGTAAAAGTTGATTTTATCTCTTTTTGTGTAACGTCCGAACCCCTCCGCAATGTTCGCTGAGATAGAATCAACGGCGCGCGCCCACTGTTTACCTACCGTATCCTTGGCGAAGTGATCCCAACGAATGACGATGCCCCAAACTTCGTTCGATAGCTGGAATGCAACTCTGTACGCATCAATGTCGTTCAACTGCAGGTACTTTTTCGTTTCTGGAGATACGATCGGCATGACAATGAAGCAATGGGACAATGAAACAGTGATCAAAGTTCAATGAATGTTCTCGGATCAAACACGTTCACGTATGGAATCACCTCGACGGACTGCACGAGACCGAGTGAGTGGAACCACGTCGCCGCAGCGGCGCGTGCCTCGCCGGCGCGCAGGTCGTTGAGCACGATGCGGTTCACCGCGATGATCCCACCGCTCCGACGGAGGAAGACCGCAAGCTCGAGATCCCGGAGCCCATATGCACTCCGGTTCACAACCTCGAACGTCGCGCGCGACACGGTGGTCGGTGTGGTCGAGGTAGGGCCGGAGCTCGCACCCGGGATTGGCGGAGCAATCGCGCCGAGCGCAAGCTCACGCGGCGGCACGAATGCGGACTTCATAATCTCAATATTGAGGCGCTCGTCCATGAATCGCTTCGGGTCCGTCACATCGAGGTGGGAGAGGCGATCCCAATCGGTCCGGTTGAGTTTGAGCACCGCAGTGGACGGATTCGCTTTCGATTCTGCGTTGAGTCGAACGAGCCAACGGTCGCGTCCAGGCAGGAGGAGCGTTCGCATCGGTTCCACCGGAGCCCCAGGAACCTCGAGTTGGTACTCAATGGTCGCGAGCCACCGAGGATTCGGGTTCACAACCCGCGCGGCGACATCGAAACTCGACCCCCCGTTCGGGATGAGATGGACCTCCGCGATCTCGAGGGGCTTCGGTCGCTGTCGTTGAATGATCGCCGCACGAGGGTTCTGCCGCGTCGCGAGGTCACGCTGGATCGCCCGCCGGAGGTCGAGGCCTCGGAGGAGGAAATGGTCCGTGATGCCCCAGAGCGTGTACCCCCAGCTCACGGCCGCAACGGCAATGAGGACGCCGTAGCCGAGCTTCTTCAGGGACTCGCGGTGCGCCACAAACCACAGCCCCCAAGAGAGCTGCCGTTCCGAAACCTGATTTGGCCCACCAAGCTGTGGATCAGCCATACGCGACCATTGCTACATTGTTCCATTGTTACATTGTTCTCCCCTTCCCACGAAGGGGAGCGAGAGGGGGTGGGAGCAATGAAACAATGAGACAATGAAACAATCCTGGTCTGCTCTCAGGGTACCGCCATCCCGCGTAAGGAGAAAGCGGAAGACCCCGACGCGAGGTCGAGGTCTCAATGGGAGGCGATGTCGGCTGGTGGTCGGCAGACCACTAGGCCTGCGCGGGCGGGTCGGAGCGGGACGGGCGCGGCGGCTCCTCGAGGATCTCCTCGCGGACGAAGCGCTTCACGCGGCCCCACTCGCGGGAGGCGGCGGCGCGGGCGTCCTTCGTGGCGGCGCCGAGGTCGTCACGCACGCCGCGCGCGGCGGCCTTCAGCTTGCCCTGCGTCTCCTCGGAGAGCGAAGCGGCGGTGGCGGCGCCGCCGACGGCGGCCAGCAGCAACTTGAACATCGTCTCATCCTCCTTCTTCTTGCGGATGTGGTTCCCGACGGCAGGGAGCGCCGCGAGATCACTCACACAACCACCCTAGCACACGGCGCAAAAAAAGTCAAGTCCCTAAATTTTTTTGCGCCAAATGGTTCGCCCCTCCGATGAACATCGGAGGGGCGTATGGTGTCTCGATCGCTCGTAGCGGCGGCCTTCAGGCCGCCATCACGTGTGCTTCGCGAGGAGCTTCACGCCGATGAGCACGACGGTCACGATGACCGCGAGCACGACGAGAAAGAGCGCGAGGTGCAGGAGGCCGAAGAGGATCGGGATCCCCCACCGCACCAGGAAGAAGATCCCGGTGCCGGCGAGGACACCCTTCAGTCCCCAGAGGTCCGCGTGCCTCGAGTTGAAGTAGGTGCACGCGATCACGATGAGCGCGAGCAGGAACAGCATGCTGAGGATGGCCATGTCGTTTCTCCTTTCGTCGTCTAGGTGACCGGCGTGAAGGCGACCCGATGCGAGCCATCGGGCTCGGCCTTCACCTCGGCGAAGTAGGTCTCAACCGGGATGCCGGGGAACCACGTCGCGAGCGTGGTCTGGGCCTGCCGGAGGTGCTGCTGTTGGAGATCGGCCATCGCGTGCCCGGTCGCTGCCTTTACGAGGAAGTTCAGGACCGGGTGTTTGGCCGCGCCGTAGGCAGCGCAGTCCTGGTGCGCGACGCAGACGATGCGCCGCGGGCGGTGTTTCGCGAAGAGCAGGTCGAGCCAGCCCTTCACGAGCTTGTGGGCGATACCCACGAGCGGCAGGAGTACTGCCACCCCTCCGGGGACCGTGATGACCGCCGGGTGTTGCAACCCCAGCTGGTCATGCAGGAGCTCGTGCGTCTGCCGCCGGTACCGTGGGTCCGTGCAGTAGATGACGAGCGCGTCGCCCCACTCCCCGGTGTAGGGAACGGAGCTCTCGAAGGGGCTCGGCGCCTGTTGTGCATGAGCCGCGGGTGCGACACTCATTGTGGTCGTGCTCATGGGGTTTCTTCTCCTCCCACGTCCTGGTTATGCCTTCTCCGACCCGTCTGCGTGGGGGGCCGACGCCGAGGCGCCGCCCTGCCGGGCCACGCGGATGCCGAGCTTGCCGAGGAGATCCGAGAGGTCGATCCCGGTCGCCTGGCCGGCCGTGAGCGCCCGGAGGACGATCTGCGGCACGGCGAGCGCGAAGCGCTCGACCGCCGTTCCCTGACCGTTCGCGCCGCTACCGAGATCGATGATCTCGATCCTGTCGACCGCGGCGAGCCCGGCGCCGATGCCCTGGAAGGCCGGCCCGATCGCCTTGGCGAGCGCCTCACCGCCCTGCTCGAGGACCTCGGGCAGACGGTCGAGGACGAGGATGAGCCGCGCGCCCTCTGACATCTGGGCGAGCGCGTCGTTCTTCGCCTTGACGCCCTCAGCCTCGGCGAGCAGCTTGGCCTTGACGGCCTCGCCCTCCGCCCTGCCGCGCGCCTCGAGCGCCTCGGCTTCGCCCTTTCCCAGGGCCGCGAGGCGGGCCTGCTCCGCGTTGGCCGCCGCCTTCGTGGCCTTCGCCTGCTCTTCCGCGGCCCGGGCCTGCGATGCAGCCGCGGTCGCCTGGCCCTCGGCCTCGGTGATCGCCGCCTGCTTCTCGGCTTCGGCCGTGAGGATCCGGGCCTGCTTCGCGGCCTCGGCCTCGATGATCCTGGCTCTCTTCTCGGCTTCGGCCTGCTTGATGCGCGTGGCCTCGAGTTCCTTCTCGGCGAGAACCGCGCGCTTCTCCGCCACGCCCGTCTTCGCTTCGACCTCGGTCTGCTCGACCGCGACCACCTTGAGCTTGAGCTCCTTTTCCTGCTCGGCCTTCGCGATCTGGCCTGCGAGCGCGACCTTGGCCTGCTCGGCCTGCGTCTCCGCGTCGTACTTGGCCTTCTTCACCGCGAGGTCGCGGTTCGCATCGGCGACTTGGGCTTCGTTCTTGAGCCGCTGCTCCTCGGCTTCCCGCAGCGCCGTCGACGACTTGATCGTCGCCTCGCGCTTCGCCTCGGCTTCGCCGATCTCGGCGTCACGGAGCACTTCGGCCGCGCGCTTGCGGCCGAGGGCATCGATGTAGCCCTTCTTGTCCGTGACCTTCGTGAGGACGAAGTTCTTGCACTCGACGCCGAGCTTCGCGAGTTCGGCGGTCGTGAGCTCGATCACCCGATGGGCGATCGCCTCGCGGTCGCGCACCATCTCCTCGATGGTGAGCGTGCCGACGAGCTGACGCACGATGCCTTCGAGCGTCGAGTGGATGATCGCCTCGATCTCCTCTCCCGTCTTGCCGAGGAACTGCTCGACCGCGGCACCGAGGAGCGTCGGGTTCGAGGAGAGGCGTACGTTCGCCACCGACTCGATGGTGACGAGCACGCCGTCCTTGTTCGGCGTGTCCTCGACCTTGACCGGGACGGCGAAGAGCGCGAGTGACAGGCTCTTCGACTGCTCGAGGAGCGGCACGCGGAAGGCCGCGCCACCGGTGATGAGCCGGTAGCCGCGGGTGATCGCCTTGCCGTCGTCGCCGATGAACCGATGCTGGCGTCCGAAGAGGACGAGCACCTCGTTCGGCGGACAGCGGAGGTAGTTCCTCGCGACGAAGACGATGACGCCGAGGAAGGCGATGGCGATCGCGATAATCGCGATCGGTACTCCGAATGACGAGACGAGTCCCATGGTGTTACTCCTTTCCTTTGTTGTTTCGTTTCGATTGGACTACGAGGCGAGTAGCTCGACGACGACCGCGTGGCTGGCGGCGCGCACCACGCGCACCGTCTTCCCGCGCTCGATCGCCGCGCCGTTCGCGCTCGTCGCGAGCCGTGTCGTGTGGATACCGCCGACCGTGAACTCTGCCTCCCCGGCTCCGTCGCGCGGAATCGAGGTGGTAACCATACCCACCGCGCCGACGATCGCCCCCGAAGGGACGAGCGACGACGCCTGCTGGTGGTAGAAGGCGCGGATGAAGGCGAGGCCGACCGCCGCGAGCGCGACGCCCGCGGCAAGCCCCGACGCTCCCGCCGTGAGCGTGCGGCTCGTGAAGTGCTGAACGAGGTAACCGACCCCCCCGAAGCCGGTGCCGAAGAGCGTGAGCCCCCGCACCGAGAAGAAGCCGGGACCGTCGCGGCTGTGGTCGCCGTCGTCGTGGTGCACGTCGTGGCCACCCACGTCTCCGTGGTCGCCACCGACGTCTCCGTGATCGGCATCGTGGTCCCCCCCAAAGATGAGGGAGAAGGTGGTGATGACCGCACTCCCGATGCAGATGGCGAGGAACATGAGTTCCGCCATCGCGCCCGAGAGGAGCGATGTAGCCCACTCGAACATGTGACACCTCCTGCGGCGTCCGTGAGCCGCATCTACAGGTTGTTCGTGGTCTTGCTGATCAGCGACCCTCGAGCGATCCACGCTCCGACGGACCCGCTCGCGGTGAGAGGTCCACCGGGTTGAATCGGATCTGCTTGCCGTCGCGGAGCGCATAGTACACCTCCACCTTCGTGTGGGGGAGCCAGCGCTCGATGACGGCGACGGTACGCTTCAGGTCGTCGAACTGCTTCTGCTTCACCGAATCGAGCCGATCCTGCCAGGCCGCGACCGTGTCGTAGAGCAGACAGTCCGAATGGGCGAGGAGGATGATCCGCCGCGGTGCGTGCCGCTTGAGGATCTCGATCGCCGCCCGCTGGGCCGGTTTGAGCTCCTCGGACACCTCGGTAGGTGCCTGCGCGATGAGCATCGGCCCTCCCGGAACGGCGAGGGGCGTCCCCTCGACGTTGAGGAACTTCCGGAACGCGGCGAAAGACTCCTCGAACTCGTCCTCGTCGCATTGGACGAAGACGATCGGACCCTCACGCTCCTCGATCTCGATAGCGAAGAGGTCGCCGCCAGGTCGCTCCACGACCACGGTTCTGATCCGCTTCGAGTACTCCTCGAGATACCAGGCGCCCCAGATGAGGCCGCCGATGACGGTGCCCACGAGGAGCACCACGCCAACGATTCGAATGGTCCTCACGATGGTGCCTCCTCGCAATCCGGTTGCGTGTGGTGTTGTGAACGAGCGGTCCTCTCTGGAACGAACCCACTCAGCCACCCTGAGCGCCTACACCTTTACACAAATCGAAGGAATCGTCAAGCATTGACGAATTTACTTCCGTCAATGGAGCCATTGGAGATGTGGAAATCCTGGCTGAGCACACTGGAATACCGCGACTCTCTATGGTATCCTCAAGGTAAGCATGAGCGGCCCACAGCCAGGGCCTCTCTGTTTGATTCGATGGTCTGATATGGCAAAGGGCAAACGAGGGTCCACCCCCTCCCCACTTCGCCAAGGCTCCGCGGGGCACGCCCGCTCCCCCTCCAAGGGAGTGGGAGAGAAACGCGAGAAGAGTGCGACTGAGTACCGTGCGCAGCAGATCACGGTGCTCGAGGGACTCGATCCGGTGCGCAAGCGGCCGGGGATGTACATCGGCACGACCGGATCCCCCGGGCTCCACCACCTCGTCAATGAGGTGGTGGACAACGGCACCGACGAGGCGATGGCCGGGTACGCGAAGCGCATCACGATCCGCCTTCTCCCCGATGACCACGTCCAGGTGATTGACGACGGTCGCGGCATCCCGGTGGACCCGCACCCGCAATTCAAGACGAGCGCGCTCGAGCTCGTCATGACGAAGCTCCATGCCGGTGGCAAGTTCGGCGGCGGCGGGTACAAGGTGTCCGGCGGGCTCCACGGCGTCGGTGTCTCGGTCGTCAACGCGCTCTCGACGTTGCTCCGGGCCGAGGTGAAGCGCGATGGCCAACTCTGGGTGCAGGAGTACCAACGCGGCGTCCCGAGGGCGAAGGTGAAGGCGATCGGCAGGCAGCCGTCTGCCGGCACTGGGACCGCGGTCACGTTCCACCCGGATCCGGTCATCTTCACGGAAGGAATTCGGTTTGACCGTCAGACCATCCTCGACCACATCCGACAGCAGGCGTACCTCACGAAGGGTGTCACGTACATCATTGAGGACCTCCGGGAGGAGTCGGCGCTCGGGCAACAGCTCCTCGCGAGCGCCTTCGATCCAAAAGCGGCAGCCACGGTGCTACCACTCCGCACGTACACCTTCCACTTCGAGGGTGGGATCGCGTCGTTCGTCCGCCACTTGAACCAACGCAAGGACCCCGCGCACGATGCGGTGTGCTACGTCGATAAGGAATCTGATGGCATCCAGGTGGAGGTTGCACTCCAATACAACAAGGACGTCCGCGAGAATGTCCTCGCGTTCGCGAACAACATCGTGAACCCCGAAGGTGGCACGCATATCCAGGGCTTCCGCACTGCCCTCACGCGGACGCTCAACGCGTACGCGCGCGCGAAGGGGTACCTGAAGGAGAAGGACGAGAACCTGAGCGGTGAGGACGTCCGCGAGGGGCTCACCGCGATCGTGAGCGTGAAGGTGAAAGACCCCCAGTTCGAGGGGCAGACGAAGGCGAAGCTCGGGAACCCCGAAGCGCAGACCGCGGTCGCGACGGTGTTCGGCGACGCGTTCGCAGCGTTCCTCGAGGAACACCCGCGGAACGCCGAGGCGATCATCGCGCGGTGCCTGCTCACCGCGCAGGCGCGGGCGGCCGCGAAGGCCGCGCGGGAGACTGTGCTCCGCAAGGGCGTGCTCGAGGGGCTCACGTTGCCGGGAAAGCTCGCAGACTGCTCCTCGCGGGACCCGAAGGCGTCGGAGATGTTCATTGTGGAAGGAGATTCGGCCGGAGGCAGTGCGAAATCGGGACGCAATCGCGAGTTCCAGGCGATCCTCCCATTGCGCGGGAAGATCCTCAACGTCGAACGCGCGCGGCTCGACAAGATGCTCGCGAACAACGAAATCAAGTCGCTCATCATCGCGCTCGGGACGAACATCGGCGAGCAGTTCGAAATTGCGAAGCTCCGTTACGACCGCATCATCATCGCGACCGACGCGGACGTGGACGGATCGCACATCCGCACACTCCTCCTCACGCTCTTCTGGCGGTACTTCTCGGAGCTCGTCCGACAGGGGCACGTGTACATCGCACAACCGCCGCTCTACCGCATCCAGGTCGGGAAGGAGGTGCGGTACGCGTACAGCGATGACGAGCGGGATCGAATCCTGAAGGAGATGCAACAACGCAGGAAAGCGCCCCACCCCCACACCTCCCCCTCCCGGAGGGAGGGGGAGAAAGAGGACGCAAAACAGGAAATCGCCACCGAAATCAAGGCTTCCATCCAGCGGTACAAAGGGTTAGGCGAGATGAACCCGGAACAGCTGTGGGAGACGACCATGGACCCTGCTCGACGCGTCTTGAAGCGCGTGACCGTGGATGACGCGCAAAAAGCGGACGCAATCTTCGACGTCCTCATGGGGTCGGAGGTGGAGCCGAGGAAGAAATTCATCCAGACGCATGCGAAGACGGTGAAGAATTTGGATATTTGAGCAACTAAATTTCTAATGACGAATTTCTAATTTCTAATCAATGACCAAGCTCCAATGACCAATAACCAAACAGCTTATTTCTGGATTTTGGTATTCGAGGTATTGGGATTTGATTAGTCATTAGGAATTAGAAATTAGAAATTTTTCGATGGCTCCTCCCATCCTCATCGTCGGCTCCAGCCACTTGGCGTTCCGGCTCGGAAAGAAACTCCGAACCCGAAGCATTCCGTTCGCTCACGTCCCGAGCGAACGGTTCGTTGAGGATACGCTCGAGAAGAGCGACCTCGAACACGCCAAGGAGGTCCTCGATGCCAGCGGAGCAGCTTTGGCGCCGACGGTGTGCCTCCTCGAGGACTCTGACTCCCGGAACATCAACCTCCTCCTCGCCACACTCGCCATCACGACGCGAGGCCGCATCTTCGTGACCATCACGAACGAGAACCTCGTCGCGCACATCGCCGCGAGCCATCCATCCGTCCACGTGTTCAATCCGCACGCGATCGCGTCGGCGACGTTCGCAGATGCGGTTCGCTGCGCAGATCCGAGGCGGTGCGACCGAGACCCTCGAGAGGAACGAACGACCGCAGATGACGGCACCCTCCTCCACATCGACCAACGACTGCTCGCGCGCGGTCGTGTCGACCGCATCGTCCGGAACATCCTCATCCTGCTCCTCGCCGCCATCGCGGGCGGCGTGCTGTTCTTCCGATGGACCGAAGGTACCTCGTGGGTGCAGAGTTTCTACCTCGTCGCGACGATCATCAGCGGGCTCAACTTCGAGGACGCGGTGGTCCACAACTACACGGCCTCGATGGTCACCGCGCGCGCCATCCTCATCCTCACCGCGCAGGTCCTCACGCTCATCGCCTTCTCACTCATCGTGGACTACATCATCAAGCGACGCACGGAGACGCTCGAATTTGGACGCAAGCGGTACTCGCTCCGCAACCACATCATCGTCTGCGGGCTTGGACGGACAGGGTTCCATGTGGCCATGGAACTCCTCCGTCGTGGAGAGAAAATCATCGCGCTCGAACCTAACCCCAACAACCTTTTCCTCCATGTCGTCCGCTCTGCAGGCGCAAAGGTTCTCATCGGCGATGCGTCACTCGCGAAGAACCTCATGGATGCTGACGTGCTGCACGCGGCCGGCCTCGTCTCGACGATTAGCGAGGACATACGAAATCTCGAGATCGGTCTCAACGCACGCTCACTCCGGAAAGATATCCGCCTCGTCCTCCGCATCTTCGATAAGGAAATCGCGGAGGAGATGAAGACGCGATTCAACATCCACTTCGCCTACTCGACCTCGAGCTTGGCCGCCCAACATCTCGTCTCACTCCTCACCGAAAAAGGATGAACGGTCCGATGGCCATCGGACCGTTCCTGTATTCCTCGCTCACCGATCTCAGAGCGCAGCGAGCGAGGAGTAACGTGGCGGTAGGGCTTTGCCTGCTACGCTGCGACGAGCGAGCAAGCGACTACTGCGGAGGGAGTGGGCCCGCGGGCGAACCGGAAGGTTCGTCCCGCGCTATGACGATGTCGAAGCCGAAGATGTTCCGGCTCCCGCGCTGGTCGCCGTCGCTGTCCCGGAGTTCCACCGGCGACACGTTGTGCCAGAGCTGCTGGTCCGTCGGGAGCGTGTAGAGCGTGTCTGCCTGGAACAACCCCTGACCCGGCGCGAGCGTCACCGTCAGGAACTTCCGCTCCTTGTCCGGACAAAAGATGACGCTCTCGCCACCCTCGACGTCATCACGTTCCACGACGAGCGCGGACACGATGTAGTCGGCGCCATCGCGGTGGATCCCCTCCGGCGCCATCGTCGGCGCGACGCCATCCGCGAGCGCCTCGAGGCCCATCTGGTGGAACGTGAGCGTCAGCCCGTGCACCAGCCGCCCCGCCTCGGTCTCCGCGTCCTCAACCATCTCCGCGACCGCGACGATGAGGCGCTGGAACTCCCGATGCCGCACGATGTCGATCGCCGTCGGATCGAAGATGCGCTCGATCGCTCGCGGGTCGTCCGGGCCAACGTTCTGCGTGAAGCCGTGGCACTCTTGCTGGACGACACGCCACAGGTTGTGCCAGATGACATCGTCGGCCTTGACGACCTCGAACCGCGCGATGGAGCGTCGCCGGTACGACCGGATGCGCTCGAACTTCCGCAGCGCGTCGTGCTCGAGCTGGCGGAAGAGGTCGCGGACCTCTCGGAGGTCCGTCTCCCCCGCGTAGTACCGCGCGCGGAAATCGCGGAGCCGTTCCACCTGCTGCGGGAAGTTGCGCTTGAGGAACGCGACCTGCTCGCGCTTCGCGTCGTACTCGTCCCACGCGAGCTGCCGAAAGCTCGGCGCGAGGTCCCCGAGGAACTGTGCGCGGTCGATGCCGAGGCCGTCGAGATCGAACAGTCGGATCGGCGCCGGAACCGGAATCCCGAGCTCCGCCGCGATCTCATGCTCGGTCTTGAGGTACGTGAACCCCGATTGGTGCGCCGTCATGGTTTGCCTCCGGGTTGGAAGGATCAACTGACTATGGAGTATGCCACAAACGATGGCGCGTGTCAATGCCCGGCAGGGTGATCCAGGATCGTAACCCCTCCCAACCTCCCCTTACCCTAAGGGGAGGAGCACAAGCGAGAATAGGAAGATCCCCCCGACGGTCATCGGGGGGATCCAAGTTTCCATGTCGTCACGGCGCGGACGCGGAAGCGGGAGCTTCCACCACCGGCGTCGCGGATGTCGTCGGGTGTCCGCGATCGCTCACGGGCCGGACCATGCTGTCCGGCGGCGTGAACGGCAGCGTCTGGCCGAGTTCGAGGAACCGGTAGTACGACTGCGGGTCGACCCGGTACACCTTCACCTCGGTCGCGTGGTCGATGACGATGTACCATGCCGGCTTCCATGGTTCGGCTCGTCGGTCGACGACCCGTCCGTGGAGCTGCGCGATCTCGTACACGCTGTACGTGCGCTCGATCGGAAGCTTCGTGCCGATCTCAACCGAGTCGTACACGACCTGCCGGACGCCGCAGTACGCGGTATCCGTCGCCTGACCGCTCGTGGCGGTTGTGCGGATGTCCAGGCAGTAGTACGGCTTGCCGGCAAGCGCGTCGGCTGCCGGGTGTGCCTCCGCGAAGTACCCAACTCGCTTGTTCACGACCTCGCCATGCAGCCGACCGAGGTCGAGCTGCTGCGCGATGCCGAGATCCGTGTCGCTGAACGGGTCCTTCGCCTCCTGGGGCGAGTCGCAATCGTCCGCGCCGAGCGCGAGGAATGCGACGACCGCGATGCCAATGCGAGAGGTTCTACGCATGGGTGTGTCCTCCTAGTGGATGCCGAGCTGTTCGAGCTCCGCGACCTGCCGGTAGAGCTGGTCGCGTGGCACGTCGATGAGGCTCGGCGGGAACAGGGGCTTCCAGGAGCAGTTGAGCGCCGCCTGGAACGTCTGGTAGCGCCGCTCGAGTCCGACGTCCGGCAGCATCGTGTTCTCCACGACGTACAGGACCGCCTCGAGCGCCATCTTCCCGCCCGTCTTCCTCGCCTTGCGCTTCAACGTCGAGCGGAGCGTGGTGTACGCGCCGACGGAGTATTCCCCCGTCGCCGCCTCCACCTTCGCCATCGCTGCATCATCCAACGGACCCTCGAGCACGTGCTCGGTCGCCCACCGGATGAACTCCTTGCGCTCGTCGCCCTCGGGGTCGAACACCGCGACGATGCAATCGCCGCCGCGCCCGGGCTGCCGGATGTCCGGTGCCAGAAGGTGCGGCCGCGCGGTGTCGAGGATCCAGTGGATCCGGCCCTTGAGCTTGACGTCCGACATCATGACCTGGAGCCGACCGGTGAGGCGCCGCTCGGTCTCGTGGACGTCGCCGCCCACGCCGCCGAACTGCGTGTCCGCCTCGTTGACGTAGATGAGCGCCTTCCGGAGCACGGAGAGCACCCGCTTGAGCCGCCCGAAGATGACGTCCGTCCCTCCGAACCACTTGCTCCGCAGGTTCTTGAGCACGAGGATGACGATCCCGAGCTCACCGGCCACTGCCTCGAACGCGTAGGTCTTCCCTGCCCGGTTCGGCCCGCAGACGATGATGCTCGAGATCGCATCCTTCGTCAGGTCCTTGAGGCCCGGGAGGATCTCCTCGCGGATGAAGGCCTTGAGCCGCTTGAACCCGATGAGGTCATCGAGCTTGTGCTCCGGCCGCAGGTACTCGACGACCTCGTCGCCGCCGAGCTGTGCCTGGATGAACCGCTCGACGAGCCGCGTCACGTCCTTGAGCTGGAGCGGTCCGCGACCGGACCGCGCATCATGGCTCGCGCCGATGAGGAGCTGCCGGAGCTCGAGGATCGTGAGCGCAGCGGTGGACACCGCAAGCTCCTCGTCCGTGGACCAGAGCTTCGGTTTCTGCCCTTCCGGCTTGAAGTCCGCGAACCACCGGATGAACCGGAGGCGCTCCACCTCGTCCGGGAGCGGGATCTCGACCTCCGCGAGCTGTGGCAGCTTCGCCACGCGCTCGTTGAGGAGGCCGCGGGACTCGGTGATGAGGACGACGGTATCGCCGCCCTCCAGGAAC
This sequence comes from uncultured Gammaproteobacteria bacterium, assembly GCA_964585225.1. Classification (GTDB taxonomy): domain Bacteria; phylum Patescibacteriota; class Patescibacteriia; order JACPHY01; family JACPHY01; genus CAZPCZ01. The sequence continues at coordinate 5,922 of CAZPCZ010000017.1, read as the reverse complement.
CCGAGGTCCGAGAACCAGTCCCGTGCGGTCGCGATCCGATGGAGGTGGCTGTCGGACATCGTGGACACCTGCCCCTCGGGGATGAGGAGGTCGGTGCCCTCGATGATGATGACGAGGTGGAGTTGCTGGCCCGCGATGTCGCTGAACACCGGCTGCCCCTTCACCACCGCGCGCGAGCACTCGCACATGGCACGCAGGAGCTCGAGGGCGAACGCAGGCTTCCCCGCGGCCTCCTCGAGCTGTCCCATGAGCTCCTCGGCGACCTTCCCGTGCTCGATCTTCGTGCCGGGGTTCAGGACGCGCTCGATCTTCGCGTCACCGTCGCTCAGGCCCGTCTGGAACGTCACCCACGCCTTCAGGAATCGCTGCCGGTCCCGCTCGTTGACGAATCGGATCGGCTTCCCGAGTTCGTAGACGACCGGCACGTACGTCGCGACGTCGAACCGCCTCGAAAGAAAGTCGACGAGCGGAACGTACGCCGAGGTGCCCTCGCCGTCGAGACGGAACAGGTCCGGCACGTTCCCGGTCAGGGCAACCGTTCGGGAGGATCCCGACAGAATCGCCCGACGGAGTTCGTCGTAGAACGGATACTCCTGCTTGCTCTCGGTGCTCATGGTGTACCTCCATTGGTTGCGGTGATGCCGCTCGCGCGGCCGGCCTGGACGTCATCCCAGAACGTCACGTGGAGCCCGCGCGGCGTCGGGGTGGGGGGCTCGAACACCACCTTCCGGATCTCCTCCCGCTGCACGGCGAACTGCTCGTAGTTCTTGGGTTCGCCCGGCCGGTACACCGGCGCGGGCCGATCGTACACGATCGTCGCGCCCGGGCACGCGGCGTGGCCCTCGGAGCGCCAGTCCCAGTACTGCGACAGTCCAAGTACGCGGTCGGCGACGTAGATCGCCTCCGTGAGCTCGTGGGTCACGATGACCATCGTGTGCGGCGGGGCCGCTCCCCGCGCGATCGCGCTTCGGTTCTCTTCGTAGAACTCGAGGAGCATCGTCTGGAGCGATTCCCGCGTCGCCTCGTCGAGGGCCCCGAAGGGCTCGTCGAGGAGCAGGATCTGCGGCCGCATGACGATGGCTTGCGCCACCGCCACGCGCTGCTGCATCCCGCCGGAGAGCTCGCTCGCGTACTTCCCGAAGTCCGCGTCCGTGAGGTGCACGCGCCGGAGCGCTGCGGCCGCACGGTCAAGATGCTCCGAGCGGAGCTTCCGCCACTTCAGCGGACGAAACGCACGGAACAGAAGCGACGTCTCGTCGAGCATGAGCCCGAACGCGACGCTCTCGAGCACGGTGAGGAACGGATAGAGCGCGTAGTGTTGGTACACGATCCCGCAGTGCCGATTCGGTCCCGCCACCACGTGCTCGTGTCCGTTGCGTCCCACGACCACTCGGCCCCGCGTCGGCGCGTGCGTCCCGAGGATCCCATTGAACAGCGTCGACTTCCCGCAGCCGGATGGGCCGACGAGCGCGACGATCTGTCCGGCAGCGATGTTGAGGCTCACGTCGTGGAGGACCGGCTTCGGCCCGAACGACTTGTGCACGCCTTCGCACTGCAGCACGAATTGGCTCGTGGCCATGTTACCGACCTCCCTTCTGGTACCACGGGAACGCTCGGTTCCGGAACTCCGTGAGGAGCCAGTTCACCGCGAACCCGAAGAGCCCGAGTGCGAGGACGTACACGAACACGACGTCCATGTGCGTCTGCCTCGCGAACTTGTTGATGCGGTAGCCGAACCCGACGTACGCGCAGAGGAGCTCCGCGGCGATGAGGTACACCATCGCGGGTCCGAACTGCAGCCGCACGTTGTCCACGAACTTCGGAGCGACCATCCGCGTGATGACGTTCCAGACGACCTCGGTGCGAGATGCGCCGAGCGTCTCCGCCTTCCAGAGCATCTCGTCGGGCACGTCACGCACGAGGAGGAACACCGACTCGGTGAGAATCGGCATAACTCCGACCGCGATGACGACCGCATAGAGCTCCATACCCGTCCCGACCGCCATGAAGATGACGACGATGACGGACGTTGGGGGTACCTTCGCGAGCGCGGAGACCCACCAGAGGCAGGCGGCCTCGACCGCGTGGAAGCACCCCATGAGGATGCCGAGCACAAACGCGAGCGCGACGCTCGCGGCGAGACCGATCACGAGCCGCTGTGCGGTCGCCTTCGCATCGGCGACGATCCAGCGCGCGTGGTCGTCCTCGTCCACGCGGCTCACACGCTCGAATCCTTCGACCATCTGCGACCACGACGGGACCATGCGATCCTTCGGATTCTCGACGTGGCGCTCGTGCGACCACCACGTGTATCCGGCGATCGCAAGGATCACCGTGACCACCGTGATGATGCGCTTGCGACCTGCAGGCATCGGTGTACGGATCACGGGAACCTCCTTCTTTGCGGTCAATTGTGAACGGGCTATCCCGTCCTCTCCACCACAGCAGTTCAGGAAACTGCACCGCTGTGGTGGAGGGCGGTCCGGCATGCGCCAGACCGCCCCGTAGCTAGTTGAACAACCCTCCCGCGCTTACTTGCCGCCCGCCGCGATGTACGCCTGAACGTACGTCGGGTCGAAGCGGAAGTTCACGCCCGGCGCCTGCGCCTTCGAGCCGTAGCCGACGGTCGGCGCCGAGGTGATCGCCTTGTGGCCGAGCATCCAGGCGACCGACTTCTCGGTCGAGTCCTTGAGCCGCATGCCCTTCGTGCCGTCCGGGAACGGGTATGGGTTCCCGTTCGCGAGCAGCTCGACGACCCACTCGGGCTTGCGGTACAGGACCGACCGCGTGAGGACGTCCCGCATCGCCGCCGCGTCGAGGTCCGTGACCTTCTTGCCCAGGCGCCGGTGCGCGGCGTCGGTGGTCGCGGGGTCTTCGAGCTCGCGGACGATCGAGTAGAACGTGTCGAGCAGCGCCGCGACGAACGCGTCGCCCTTCGGACGGTCGAGTGCGGCCTGGCCGACCACGATCGTGTCGAGGATCTCGGCCGGGATGAGCCGCGAGTCCGCGATGGCGTGCACGTCGCCGCGCGACGTGATCGCGTCGAGCGCGAACGGTTCCCACACCGCGATGCAGCCGATGTTCGCGTCGCGCGCCTTGAGGGCGGCGGCCGCGGCGTCCGGCTCCATGTTCTGGTACGGGTAGCGCTTTGGGTCCTTGCCGAGCTTCTTGAGCGTCTCTTCGAACACGTACTGGGAGACGGTCGCCTCGAGGCCGCGGCAGGGTTTGCCCGCCAAGCTTTCGACGGTGACGCCGTTCGGCACGATCGTTCGGTCGGCGCCCCACGAGTTCGACGTGGCGGTGACGACGACCGATGTGTCCTGCCGCTGCGCGGTGAGCATGTCGAGGTGCGTGATCGTGACCGCGTCGGCCGTTCCGCCGGCGTACGCGCCGATGGACGGCCCGTAGGCCATGAATCGCAGCTCGATGTCCACGCCGTGCTTGCGCTCGATGGGACCGCATCGTCCCTTCTCCGCGCCGACGAGCTGCTGCATCTCGGCCACCGCGTAGGTGGACCAGGACGCGTACTCGCTGTACGCGAGGGAGAACGAGGGAAACGAGCAGTCGCTGATGCCGGTGTCGTCCGCGGGCGGCGCCGCCGCCGGCGCGGCCGCGGGCTCCACCCCGCCGCTCGGCGACGGAGCGGGAGCTTCCTTCTTGCTGCACGCGGTGCCGAGCGCGAACGCTGCGGCGACCAGGAACACGTTGACGTTGATCGGTTTCATCGGTCTCTCCTTTGGTTGGGGTTCAGGGTGAAGGGAAAGGGCGGCCCGGCGCTTGTCCGCCTCCTGGCGGAGGTGCCGGACCGCCCCCTTGTTCCGCTACAGCGTTCCGCTCTTGCCGCCGCCGGGGCCGGTCGGTGCCGCCGCATCGGCGACCTTCGCCGGCGCGGCCGTGGCCTGCGCTTCGGCGGTCTTCGCGCCGAGCCCCAGCTTCGCGGCGAGCTTGTTGCCCGCCCGCGCCTGGTGCGCCGCGGCCCGGAGCTTCGCGGCCTGGAGCGACGTGTCCGCGCCGGAGAGCCTGCGAGAGACCTCCGCGTCGCCACGCGCCTTCGTGCGGATGTCGCGGAGCTCCTGGCGCTCCTTCGCGATCCCGTCGGTGGCGAACCCGGAGACCATGTCGTTGAGCTCCTGCTCTTGCCTGGAGATCGAGACATCTACGAGCGTCTCGTACTTCTCGCCCTCGATCGTCTTCATCTCGCGCTGCATCTCCTGCAGCTTGAGGATGTGATCGCTCGCCTGCTTCTCGTAGTTCTCGATGTCGCGCCGGATGCGCTCGATCGAGGCATCCACGCCCTGGAGCGAGGACTCCGCGTCCGCGTAGGCCGCCGAGTACTGCTTGAATTCGGCGTCCTCCTGGATCTCGACATCCGTCTTGCCTGTCCGCTTGAGCTTCGCCGCCGCGTCGGCGGCGAGCGCCTCGGCACCCTCCATCGTCTCCCTGAGCTCGGCCTGCTGCGCGAGCAGCCGCTCGAGGTCCATCTTCCGCTGCTCGCGCAGCGCGACGATGCCGCCGACCGCGTCCTTCACGACGCCGAGGCGCGACCGGTACCTCTCGAGCATGCTGTCGAATCGCGCCTCGATGACCCTGGGGCTCCTCTCGATCGGCTTCGCCGCTCCGATCGCCCATCCGATCGTCCAGTAGTACATCGCGTAGAACAACCGTTTCATGGTGTCTCCTCCTTCTCTCTTCAGCTGGTGGTGGGTTTTGTTGCCTTCGTTCTCGCTCGAATCTTCTGCCGCACTGCGGCATGCGGATCCATCGCTTCCTCGACTTTCCTTGCGACGTCGAGGCTCTCCTGCAGTCGATTTCGAATGCGAGTGGTCTCGGCACCCACGTCCCTCCCTGTCCCGAGCGTGAACACGCCGGTGAAGTGGTCCGTGAGTTCGCGGATGTGCGTCTTGACCTCCCCGAGGAGCCGCTCGCGTTGCTCGACGAACGGTTGACGTACCGGCGAGGACGAGAGATCGTCGACAGTCCGGAGGATCCGGTAGGCATCCTGGAGCTTCTGAATGCTGATCCGCACGAGCTCCTCAACGCCGCTCGTGATCTCCGCCGCGGACACCGCGTTCACCCGCTTGATCCACTCGGTGTCCCGCTTGAACACGCGCGCGAGTTCCCGAAGCTGATCGAGCATCTTCTCATCCCGCGGGTCATCGTCCTGTGCGAACTCACGCCGCAACGCATCGAGCGCAGCCTCGGTCGCGTCATGATCCTTCGCCTGCAGCTCCTCGTGGAGCTGCCGCGCGATCTGCGTGCCGAGGAGCCCGGCGCGCGTGACGAGCGCGCCGACTCCGACGACCACACCGACGACCCCCGCGAAGATCGCGGTAGCCGGCAGCATGCCTGCCCAGCCGGCGCCGATCACGGTGAGCCCCCCCAGGAATGGGAGGACCGTCACCGGATGCGACGCCAGGCGAAGCGCGAACTTCTTCCTGAACGTAGCTCGGTCCATTGGTCCTCCCCTAAGGATGGTTGTTGGTGGTTACTCCGATCTCTGAGCGCAGTGCGATGACGAGCCGGAGGTCGAGGCCGGAGGCCTCGACGCGGTGGCGGTAGGGCTTTGCCCGCTACCGCGCGACGTCATCGCACAAGCGCCCATTGCGGAGGGAGGGGTGTACTGCGGGGGACCGGGAGGTCCCCTGCAGCTCTAGTAGTTCTTCTGCAGGAGCACGAACGACACCTCGGCGGTGCCATCCACGCTCGCCTTCGCCGTCTCCGGCTTGAGACGGCTCGCGCTGACGCCCCTCGATGCGAGGTACGCGACGACGGCCGCCGCTCGCTCGCTGGCGAGCTGTGCATTCGCCGCTGCGTCTCCTTCCTGCCGCGCTTCGCCGATCACTCGGATATAGTACATCGACAGCGATCCGAGCTGTTGTGCGAGCGCGTCGAGGTCGGCGGACGAGAGCTCGTTGATCTCTG